>NZ_JBFTJR010000007.1:0-116467 GCF_056395525.1 Caulobacter sp. 10L414 | reverse complement strand
TCGCCGCGCCGGTCGCCCCGCCCGCTCCCGTCGCCGCCGCGGCTGCGGCCGCCGCGCCCGCCGCCAAGGCCCAGCAGATCGACGTCCCGGGTCCGGGCCAGTCGGTCATCCGCGTCGATCCGGAACGCATCGACCGCCTGATCGACCTGGTCGGCGAGCTGGTCATCAACCAGGCCATGCTGGCGCAGCGCGTCGGCGAATACGGCATCGCCCCCTCCTCCAACCTGGCCATGGGCCTCGACGAGCTGGAACAGCTGACGCGCGAGATCCAGGACAGCGTCATGGCCATCCGCGCCCAGCCGGTGAAGTCGGTGTTCCAGCGCATGCCGCGCCTGGTCCGCGAAGTCGCCAGCATGACGGGCAAGCAGGCCCGCCTGGTGATGGACGGCGAGAACACCGAAGTCGACAAGACGGTCATCGAGCGTCTGTCCGACCCGATCACCCACATGCTGCGCAACGCCATCGACCACGGGCTGGAAAGCCCCGAGGAGCGCAAGGCGGCCGGCAAGAATCCGGAAGGCGTCGTGAAGCTGGCCGCCCTGCACCGCAGCGGCCGGATCGTCATCGAGGTCTCCGACGACGGCAAGGGCATCAACCGCGAGCGCGTCCACTCGATCGCGATCAAGAAGGGCCTGATCTCGCCGGAACTGCAGCTGACCGACGAGGAGATCGACAACCTGATCTTCCTCCCGGGCTTCTCGACCGCCGACAAGATCTCGGACGTCTCGGGCCGCGGCGTCGGCATGGACGTGGTCAAGCGCTCGGTGCAGGCGCTGGGCGGCCGCATCTCGATCACCTCGCGTCCGGGCCAGGGCTCGACCTTCACGCTGAGCCTGCCGCTGACCCTGGCCGTCCTCGACGGCATGGTAGTCGACGTCGCCGGCGAGACCCTGGTCGTGCCGCTGGCCGCCATCGTCGAGAGCCTGCGTCCGAAGCCGGAAGAGGTTCGCCCGCTGGGCCCGGTCGGCTCGGTGCTGGCGGTTCGCGACAGCTTCGTGCCGCTGATCGACGTCGGCCTGACCCTGGGCTACCGCGAGGCCTCGCCGCCGCCGACCGAAGGCGTCGTGCTGCTGGTCGAGGGCGAGGACGGTTCGCGCGCGGCCCTGGTGGCCGACGCCATCCACGGCCAGCGCCAGGTGGTCATCAAGTCGCTGGAGCAGAACTACCAGCAGGTCGACGGCGTCGCCGCCGCGACGATCCTGGGCGACGGCCGCGTGGCCCTGATCCTCGACGTCGACGCGGTGATCAGCCTGCGTCGCCGCGAGCCGCCCCGTCCCGTCGAACCCACCCTGATCGCCGCGGAATAAGCCGATGTCAGAAGAAATCATCACCACCGGCGCCGAACGCCGCGAGCTGATCTCCTTCCGCGTCGGCGACCAGGAATACTGCGTGGACATCATGGCCGTCCGCGAGATCCGCGGCTGGAGCCCGGCCACGACGCTTCCGCAGTCGCCCGGCTACATGCGCGGCGTCATCAACCTGCGCGGCGCGGTGCTGCCGATCATGGACCTGGCCTGCCGTCTGGGCATGCCGATGGTCGAGCCGACCGTCCGCAGCGTGTTCATCGTGGTCAAGGCGGGCGACCGCATGATCGGCATGCTGGTCGACGCGGTGTCGGACATCCTGTCGATCACCGACGACCTGGTTCAGCCGACGCCGGACGTGGCCTGCGACGCCGTTCGCAGCTTCATCCGCGGCATCATTTCCATCGACGGCCGGATGATCAGCGAGATCTCGCTCGATCGCCTGCTGCCCGAACGCGAGGCCCTGGCCGCCTGATGACCTTCGCTTCCGCCCCAACGGATCGCCGCGAAGCCATCGTCGATGGCGAGTTCGCGTTCACGACCCAGGACTTCAAGCGCATCGCCGAAATCCTGTACGGCATGGCCGGCATCAGCCTGCCCGACACCAAGGCCACGCTGGTCTATTCGCGCCTGGCCAAGCGCCTGCGCGCGCTGGGCATGCGCTCGTTCAAGGAATACTGCGCCTTCGTGACCAGCGACCCGGGTCGCGACGAGAGCCAGGAGATGCTGCGGGCCCTGACGACCAACGTCACCCGCTTCTTCCGCGAGCCGCACCACTTCGACGACCTGCGCGCCAACATCCTGGAGCCGATCGCCGACCAGGTGCGCGCCGGCCGCCGGCTGCGTCTGTGGTCGGCCGCCAGCTCGTCGGGCCAGGAGCCCTATTCGATGGCCTTCACGGTGCTGTCGGTTTGGCCCAATGCGGCCGAACTGGACATCCGCATCCTGGGCACCGACATCGACACCAACGTCCTGGCCACCGGCCGGGCCGCCGTCTATGACGAGCACCTGCTGGAAGGCGTGTCGCAATCGATGCGCGGCCAGTATTTCGAGCGTGATCCGAGCGACCGCCGCGCCTGGCGTGTCTGCGAGGCCGCGCGCAGCCTCGTCGCCTTCCGCGAGCTGAACCTCAACGGTCCGTCGTGGCCGATGAAGGGTCCGTTCGACGCCATTTTCTGCCGGAATGTCGTGATCTATTTCGATGAACCGACCCAGGAGCGGGTCTGGAGCCGTTTCGCGCCGCTGCTGGCGCCGGGCGGCAAGCTCTATGTCGGCCACTCCGAACGCGTCGGCGCCAACGTGCGCGGCTTCGAGAGCTGCGGCCTGACCGCCTATCGCAAGACGGGGGTCTGACCATGGCCAAGATTCGCACCCTCGTCGTCGACGACTCGGCGACCATGCGCGGCCTGATCACGGCCGCCCTCAACCGCGATCCCGAGATCGAGGTGGTCGGCGCCGCCGGCGACCCGTTCGAGGCCCGCGGCATGATCAAGGCCCTGAACCCCGACGTCGTGACCCTCGACATCGAGATGCCGAACATGAACGGCATCGAGTTCCTCGAGAAGATCATGCGCCTGCGGCCGATGCCGGTGGTCATGGTCTCGAGCCTGACCCAGGCCGGGGCCGAAATGACCCTGCGCGCGCTGGAGCTGGGCGCGGTCGACTGCGTGGGCAAGCCCACCACCGCCACCGGCACCGCCGAAGCCCTGGCCGAAGTCGCCGAAAAGGTGAAGACCGCGGCCCGCGCCTCGGTCCGCACCAAGGCCGACGCGCCCGCCGCTCCGGCCCGCCGCGGCGCCTACCTGCCCTCGGGCGACGTGGTGGCTATCGGCTCGTCGACCGGCGGGGTCGAGGCCCTGCTGACGATCCTGTCGCAGTTCCCCGAGACCTGCCCGCCGACCGTCATCACCCAGCACATGCCGGCCACCTTCACCGCCAGCTTCGCCGCGCGCCTCGACCGCGCCAGCGGGGCCAAGGTGCAGGAAGCCACCGACGGCGCGCTGCTGGAAGTCGGCAAGGTCTATGTCGCCCCCGGCGGCGCCACGCACCTGGAAGTCGTCCGCTCGGCCGGCCTGCGCTGCCGCCTCGTGGCCGGCGACCCGGTCAGCGGCCACCGCCCCTCGGTCGACGTGCTGTTCCGCTCGGTGGCCCAGGCCGTCGGCGACAAGGCCGTCGGCGCGATCCTGACCGGCATGGGCCGCGACGGCGCGCAGGGCCTGCTGCAGATGCGCCAGGCCGGCGCCCGCACGGTGGGCCAGGACGAAGCCAGCTGCGTCGTCTACGGCATGCCGCGCGCCGCCCAAGAAATCGGGGCCGTGGAGAAGCAGGTTTCCCTGTCCTCCATCGGCCAATCCATCCTCGATCTGGCCTCCGCGAGGCGATAGTCCCATGCCCCAAGCAAGCTCCATTTCCGTTCTCGTCGTCGACGATCAGCTGACCATGCGCGCGCTGATCCGCAACGCGCTGCAGCAGATAGGCTTCAAGGACATCCGCGAGGCGCCCGACGGCGAGGAGGCCCTGAAGAACCTCCTGGCCAAGCCGGCCAACCTGGTGATCTCGGACTTCAACATGCCGAAGATGGACGGCCTGGCCCTGCTGCGCGCCGTGCGCTCGCACCCGCCGATCCGCCAGACCGCCTTCGTCATGCTGACCGGCCGCGCCGACCGCGAACTGGTGCAGCGCGCCGTGCAGTTCGGCGTGAACAACTACTGCGTCAAGCCGTTCACCGTGCAGGGCCTGCGCGACAAGATCGAGCAAGTGTTCGGACAGCTGACATGATCGGCAGGGATTATTCTCACGACGACGAGCTGCGCGCGACCAAGGTCCACGTGACCCAGGGCGAGAGCCATGTCTCGACCGACCCCAACGTGGTGATGACCACGGTGCTGGGCTCGTGCATCGCCGCCTGCATCCGCGACCCCCAGGCGGGCGTCGGCGGCATGAACCACTTCCTGCTGCCCGACGCCGGCGACGGCCGGGGCGGCAGCGGCGGCGACGCGGTGCGCTACGGCGCCTACGCCATGGAACTGCTGATCAACGGCCTCTTGAAGAAGGGCGCCCGCCGCGAGCGGCTGGAAGCCAAGATCTTCGGCGGCGGCAAGCTGTTCGACAGCCTGTCGGACGTCGGCGCCAGCAACGCGGCCTTCGCCGAGCGCTTCCTGCGCGACGAAGGCATCCCGATCGTCTCGTCCAGCGTCGGCGGCGTCTCGGCCCGCCGGGTCGAGTTCTGGCCGGTCACCGGCCGGGTGCGCCAGCGCCTCGTGGCCGTCGACAACGCGCCGCAGGAAGTGCGTCGTCCCGCCCCCATTCCCCAGCCCGCGTCCAACGCCGGCGACCTGGAGCTGTTCTAGTCCTCATGACCGCCCCGTCGACCGCCGCCGCCGATATCCTCGTCTCGCCGGATCACCAGCTTCCGGTGGGCGAGCTGTCGCGCCGGCTGGCGGCCGAACTGGCGGCCGCGGCGACGATCTGCCGCGAGTGCGAGCACGTGGCGGGCGAGCTGGCCACGGGCGGCGCGGCGCTGGAGAACATCACCCGCCTGCAGGCCCTGGACGAGCTGAGCCAACGGCTGCACGGCCTGTCGGACGTGCTGGCCCGCATCAGCCAGCACGCTTCGGGCGAATGGAGCCTGTCGGTCGACCCGCTGCTCGAAGGCCTGGGCCTGGCCGACCTCGTCGTGCGCCTGCGTTCGGACCAGGAGCATTCCGGCTGGGGCGCCGAGGCCGGCGAACTCGACTTCTTCTGAGGCCTCGATGCCCGAGCCGCTCAATCCATCGACGCGGATAAATCTCGAGCGCGCCACCGTGCTGGTGCTCGACGACAACGGCGCGTCCCTCGACATCCTGTCGGGCGTCGTCTCCGGCTTCGGCGTGCGCACCCTGCACCGCGCGGAGTCGGTCAGGGACGCCCAGGCGCTGGTGAAGATCCACACCTTCGACCTGATCATCAGCGACGTGCAGATGCCCGAGGTCGACGGCTACGAGTTCATCCAGTGGCTGCGGCGCGAGGCGCCCGAGCAGAACCGCTACGTCCCGGTGATCCTGGTCACCGGCCACACCCGCATCTCGCAGGTCTTCAAGAACCGCGACGCGGGATCCAACTTCACCGTCGCCAAGCCGATCACGCCCAAGATCCTGTTGGAGCGGATCTTCTGGGTGGCGCGCGAGGAGCGAGCCTTCATCGAGTGCGATACGTACATCGGGCCCGATCGACGGTTCAAACACGAGGGGCCGCCGCCGGGGACGGACGGCCGACGCAAGGACGACCTTCAGGGGGAGGTTGGGGATGCCCAGGAGCCCAACATGTCCCAAGAGGAAATCAACAATCTGATGAAGGTCGCGAAGGTGCAGATATGACCGTTCGCAAGTTCCGTCCCCCCAACCGCCTGGCCTCGATGATCAAGGACCGCGGCGGCATCCTGGCCAAGGACGCCCTGGCGGCCGCAGAGGCCAATGTCGAGACCCTGCGCGAGAGCTCGCTGGCGGCCCTGGACGCGGCGCTGGAGGCGATCGAGGCCCGTTTCGGTCCCGGCGCCCCCGATCGCGGAAGCGAGGAGTTCGAGACCCTCTACACCATGACCCTGAAGGTCGTGGACGTGTCCGGCTTCGCGGCCGACGCCGGGGTCGACGAGGCGGCCGTCTCGCTGTGCGCCCTGGTCGACGCCTGCGCGGAAGCGCAGGCCTGGCGCTGGGACGCCGTCGATGTCCACCTGTCGGCCCTGCGCCTGCTGCGCAACGTCGGCGCCAGCCTGCCGGCGGAGCATCGTCGGGGCATGCTCGACGGCCTGCACAAGGTCGTTCAGCGCTGAAATCCACGCTTTCGTAGCGCCGGCGCCACGCTCGCGCCGGTCGTTACAACTGTTACCGGTCCCATCACTTGATGCGTCCTCCGGTGTTTGTTACGCGTTCGTTGCTACCGGTGTCAGAGAACTCCAACAAGGAGTGACACCGGTTTCCAGAATGACGGCCGAGAACGGTCGCGTGGGAAGGACGCGGGACTGTTTCGAAGCCACGGCGGGGTCTCTCCAAGGCCGCGCCGCAACGAAACGAACGGGAGGAGGACAAATGTCTTACGGACATCAAGCGCGCCTGCGCGCTCTGAAGATCAGCGTCTCGGCCGGCGCCGTCGCCATGGCCCTGGCGGCCGCGGGCTCGGCCATGGCCCAGGAAGCCCAAGCCACCACCGAAAGCGACGCCGTCGAGGCGGTCGTGGTCACCGGCTTCCGCAACAGCCTGGCCAAGGCCCTCAACGTCAAGCGCGAGGAAGCCGGGGCCGTCGACTCGATCCTGGCCGAGGACATCGGCAAGTTCCCCGACCTCAACCTGTCGGAATCCATCCAGCGCATCCCGGGCGTCGCCCTGGCCCGCGACGGCGGCGAAGGCCGCCAGATCTCGGTGCGCGGCCTTGGCCCCCAGTTCACCCGCGTGCGCATCAACGGCATGGAAGCCCTGACCACGGCGGGCAGCGCCGACTCGTCGGGCGGCACCAACCGCGGCCGCGCGTTCGACTTCAACATCTTCGCCTCGGACCTGTTCAACTCGATCACGGTGCGCAAGACCGCCGAAGCCACGACGGAAGAAGGCTCGCTGGGCGCCACGGTCGACCTGCGCACCGCCCGCCCGTTCGACTACAACGGCTTTGCGATGTCGGCCTCGGCCCAGGCCGGCTTCAACGACCTGTCGGAGAAGACGACGCCCCGCGGCGCCTTCATGATCTCCAACACCTGGGCCGACGGTAAGCTCGGGGCGCTGTTCTCGATCGCCTACACCAAGCGCAAGACCGTCGAGGAAGGCCACAGCACCGTGCGCTGGGCCACCGGCAACGCCTTCTCGCCGGGCTTCGACGCCCTGCCCCAGACCAGCGGCGCCAACGCCGGCACGCCGGGCCTGGTCAATCCGGCCGCCGCCGCCAACAACGCCGCCCTGCACCCGCGCTTCCCGCGCGTCGACCGCTTCCAGAACGACCAGGAACGCCTGGGCGCCACCCTGGCCCTGCAGTTCCAGCCGTTCGAGGGCACGACGATCTCGTTCGACGCCCTCTACGCCGACCTGAAGGGCACGCGCGAGGAATCCTACCTGGAGGCCCCGTCCTTCAGCACCGGCGGCGCCTGCACGGCCGCCAACGCCGCCACCAGCTGCGGCATCGCCGACACCAACGTGGTCTCCTCGACCATCCAGGACGGCGTGATGGTCAAGGGCGTGTTCGACGACGTCGACCTGGCCGTCGAGAACCGCTTCGACAAGCTGCGCACCAAGTTCACGCAGTTCTCGCTGACCGGCGAACACCAGATCAGCGACAACTTCACGATCAACGGCTTCGTCGGCCACTCGGAGTCGGACCACACCAACCCGATCCAGACGACGCTGCGCTTCGACTACTTCAACGTCGACGGCTACGGCTACGACTACACCGACAGCCGCAATCCGAAGTTCAACTACGGAAACGCCTCGCTGACCGACCCGACCAAGTGGCGCCTGACCCAGATCCGCCTGCGCCCGCAGACGGCCCTGAACACCTATGACGCCGCCCAGGCCTGGGGCGTCTACAAGCTGAACGACACCTGGACGATCAACGCCGGCCTGAACTTCAAGCAGTACGACTTCGAGACCACCGAGATGCGCCGGACGGTGGGCACGACCACCAACCAGGAAACGGTGATCCCGGCGGCCATCGCGGCCATGTCGCTGGCCAACTTCTCGACCCTGGCCACCCTGGGCGGCACCCAGACCATCATCCCGAGCATCGCCAAGGCCGTCTCGGCGCTCAGCCTCTACGACCAGACCGCCTACGGCGGCGCCTTCCGCCTGGGCTCGGAGCCCTCGCTGGGCAACAACCGCAGCGTCGCCGAAGAGAACCGCGGCGGTTACGCCCAGGCCGACTTCCGCACGGAAGTGGGCGACTGGGGCCTGCGCGGCAACTTCGGCGTCCGCTACGTGAAGACCAAGCAGTACGCCACCGGCTACACCTATGTCGGCGGCGCGCCCGTCGCCATCTCGTCGGGCCGTGAGTACGACGACACCCTGCCGTCGATGAACCTGGTGCTGGAGCCCAGCGAGAACTTCCTGATCCGCTTCGGCGCGGCCAAGGTGATGTCGCGTCCGGACCTGGGCAGCCTGACCCCGGGCTCGACGGTCAGCGTCTCGGGCACCGCCCGCAGCGTCACCGCCGGCAACCCGAACCTGGATCCGTTCCGCGCCAAGACCTTCGACCTGGCCTTCGAATGGTACTTCCAGAGCCAGGCCCTGCTGTCGGTCGCCCTGTTCCAGAAGAACATCGACAGCCTGGTGCAGACGGTCACCACCTCGACCACCTTCACCGGCAACCCGTTCGGCATCCCCGACAGCGTCGCCATCGCCGCCTGCGGCACGACGGTGGGCTGCAGCCCCTCGGCGCAATGGAACTTCTCGACCCCGGTCAACACCGACGGCGGCAAGGTCAAGGGCTTCGAGGTCAACTACCAGCAGCCGTTCAAGTTCCTGCCCAGCTTCCTGGCCAACACCGGCGTGCTGCTGAACTACACCTACGTGAAGTCGGACGTGAAGTACGTGAACTCGGCCGGCGCCGTCGTGGCCTCGACCGACCTGACCGGCCTGTCGCGCAACGGCTACAACGCCACGCTCTACTACGAAGACGCCAAGTGGAGCGCCCGCGTCTCGGCCTCGTACCGCGACCGCTACCTGACCCGCGTGCTGGGCCAGGAGAACACCACGGCCGCGCCGATCCCCTATGACGGCACCAACGAGACCTTCAACGTCGACGCCTCGGTGCAGTACACCCTGAACGACCAGTTCAAGATCACCCTGGAAGGGGTGAACCTGACCGACGAATACCAGGACCAGTTCACCGGCACCCAGAACATGCCGGTGGTCTACCACCACACGGGTCGCGAGATCCTGCTGGGCCTGCGCTACAAGTTCTGATCCGGACTTAGGAAGCGCCCCGCCTTCGGGGGGAGGCGGCGGGAAGGGGCGTCGGCGAAAGCCGGCGCCCTTTTTCGTTGGAACCTCCCCCTCTGGGGGAGGCGATCGCGCAGCGATCGGTGGGGGGAGCGAGTGCGAAATCGGCCGTCCCCTCGGAAGCTGATAACGTCCCCCTCCGGCCCTCCGGGCCACCTCCCCCAGAGGGGGAGCTGTCGGCGCAGCCGACTGAGGGGGGTCAGTCCGGCCAGAGGTCCTGGATGTCGCCCTTGCGGTTGAGCATGTGGGTGGCGCGCTTGATCAGCATCAGCAGGCGCTCGCGGCGGCCCTCGCCGTCATAGGTGAGCGTCGTGCGGGCCAGGCCCTCGAGCATGAAGCGGGCGAGGTCGCGGCTGGCMTGGAAGCGCGGGCCGGCGCCGGCGTGCAGGATCTTCAGGAAGTGGTCGCCGGCCTGGGCGCGATCGAACTCGGCCTGGGCCGGCGCCAGCAGGGCCTGGATGGCCGGATCGGTGCGGCCGGCGGCCTCCAGCTCGGCGAAGGCCAGGAACGGCTCGCTCTGCAGGAGGTCCCAGTAGCTGTCGATGGCGTGCTCGGTGACGTCGGCGCCGGCCGGGATGCTGTCGGCGGCGGCGCGGAACAGGGCCGAGCGGGCGGCCTGGACGTGGGCCACCCCGGCCTCGACCAGGGCTTCGCGGGTCGGGAAATGATAGAGCATCGCCCCGCGCGTCAGGCCCGCGGCGTCGGCGATCACCGGGTTGGTGGCCGCGTGGTAGCCGATCTCGGCGAACAGCCGCATGGCGCAGTCGAGGATGCGCGCGCGCGTCTTCAGCGACTTGGGTGTGTCCTTGGCGAGGCGGGCGGCGTCCATCGGGGTCATCTAGTGCGGACGATGCTGCGCTGCAACAGTCGTTTTCCCAATCAATGCAAGGGATCGCGGCGGTTTCAAGTCGTCGCCTGAGCGCCCGCCGCAACGGCGCCGAGTGATCGAAAGTCGAGCTTACCCGACGGCGCCCCGCCCACCAACCCGCCGATCGACCCGCCACTGGCCGCGACACCCTGCCGCGTCCGGCGCCGAACCCGGACGGTTTCATCAAAGCGACATGCAATCAGCTTATCCGGCTGGCTGTTCTCGCTTGGGGAAAGACGGTCGTCGCGGGGGCGGCCCGTCACAGCGCTGGGGAGCCGTCATGGCCGCCGACACCGAGATCCGCCGCTATCGCAGCATCTTCATCAGCGACATCCACCTGGGCACGCGCGGCTGCCAGGCCGAGCTGCTGCTGGACTTCATCCGCCACGTGGAATGCGACAAGCTGTACCTGGTCGGCGACATCGTCGACGGCTGGAAGCTGCGCAGCGGCTGGTACTGGCCCCAGAGCCACAACGACGTGGTGCAGAAGATCCTGCGCCTGGCCCGCAAGGGCGTCGAGGTGATCTACGTCCCCGGCAACCACGACGACCGCGTGCGCGACTTCTGCGGCACCCATTTCGGCGGCGTGGTGGTGGCCCGCGACGTGATCCACGAGGCCGCCGACGGCAAGCGCTACCTGGTGGTCCACGGCGACGAGTTCGACGGCGTCGTGCAGCACGCCAAGTGGCTCGCCTTCCTCGGGGATTGGTCCTATAGAACCATCCTCATGCTGAACACCTTGCTCAACCGCGCGCGGCGGAGGATGGGGTTCGGCTACTGGAGCCTCTCGGCCTACCTGAAGGTCAAGGTGAAGAACGCGTTGCAGTTCATCGAGAACTTCGAAGCCGCCGTCGCCGACGAAGCCCGTCGCCGCGGCGTCGACGGCGTCATCTGCGGCCATATCCACAAGGCCGAGATGCGAGAGATCGACGGTATTCTTTACGTCAACGACGGTGACTGGGTTGAAAGCTGCACCGCTCTGGTGGAGCATATGGACGGCCAGCTCGAAATCCTCGAATGGTCCAAGATGAGGTCCTGGTCGGTGATCGACCGGGCCCGGGCGCTCGCCGTCGAGCCCCCGTTGCCGGAGCCTGCCGCCGCCTGATGCGGATACTTCTCGCCACCGACGCATGGGAACCGCAGGTCAACGGCGTGGTTCGGACCCTCACCAAGGTGATGGCCGAGCTTCGCGCCATGGGCCATGAGGTGGACGTGGTCAGCCCTGACCAGTTCCCGACCTTCCCGCTGCCCACCTATCCCGAGATCAAGCTCGCGATCGGCGCCTACGAGCCGGTGCAGGAGCGCTTCAAGTCGTTCGAGCCCGAGGCGATCCACATCGCCACCGAAGGTCCGATCGGCCTGGCCGCGCGCCGCATCTGCCTGGAATGGAAGCTGCCGTTCACGACCAGCTACCACACGCGCTTTCCCGAGTACGTCTCGGCCCGCCTGCCGCTGCCGCTGGCGGCCGGCTACACCTACATGCGCTGGTTCCACAAGCCGTCGGGCCGCCTGATGGTGGCCACGCCCACCATGCGCGACGAGCTGGTGCGCCACGGCTTCCGCAACATCTCGCCCTGGTCGCGCGGCGTCGACACCGACGTCTTCAAGCCGCGCGCCGAAGGCGAGCCGGACCTGTTCGAGGGCCTGGCCCGACCGATCTTCCTCAATGTCGGCCGCGTGGCCGTCGAGAAGAACATCGAGGCCTTCGCCAGCCTCGACCTGCCGGGCACCAAGGTCGTCATCGGCGATGGTCCCCAGCGCGAGGAACTGGCCGAGAAGTATCCCGAGGTGAAGTTCCTGGGCGCCAAGTTCGGCGACGAGCTGGCCCGCCACTTCGCCTGCGCCGACGTCTTCTGCTTCCCGTCCCTGACCGACACCTTCGGCCTGGTGATCCTGGAGGCCATGGCCGCGGGCGTGCCGGTGGCTGCGTTCTCGGCCCCCGGCCCGATCGACATCATCCCCGGCTCCGGCGCCGGCGTGCTGGCCCCCGGCCAGACCGACGGCCTGCGCGAGGCGTGCCTGGCGTGCTTGGACATCGACCACGCCGCGGTGCGCAAGTTCGCCGAGGGCTTCTCTTGGCGCGCCTGCGCCGAGGAGTTCTTCAAGAACCTGCAGCCCTACCCCGAACCGGAAAAGACCCGCTTCTGGCGGCGCCTGCGCCGCCTGGCGCGGATCCGGCGCAAGACGGCGGCCTGACCCCAATCCTCCCCCTGAAGGGGGAGGTGTCGGCGAAGCCGACGGAGGGGGATGTGGCCTGTGAGCCAGCGCCCCCTCGTCGTCAGCGGGAACTTCCCCCTCCGGCCCTCCGGGCCACCTTCCCCTTCGGGGAGAGGGTCCAGAGTCCCTACTCCTTCCACCGCAGGATCAGCTGCCCGCCGCGGACCTCGTAGGAGTCCAGGGTGTTGAGGAAGCTCATGCCCAGCAGCGAGGCGCTCATCRGGGCCTGGTTGACGTCCATGGGGAAGCGGTCGCGGCGGATCGGGCCGATCTCCAGCCGGTCGGCGGTCCAGGACGCGCCGTAGCCCAGGCCGTTGGCGGTTTCGCTGGTCTGGTCGTAGCGCAGTCCGGCCATGTCGATCCCCACCCGCTGGGCGTCGGCGGGGCTGAGCACGGTGTTGGTGGCGCCGGTGTCGACCAGGAACAGCACCCGCTGGCCGTTGACCAGGCCGACCACGACGAAGGCGCCGCTGGCGTCCTGGGCCACGCGCAGCTCGCGCTCGCCCGTGGCCACGGCCGAACCGGGCGCCAGGGCCAGGCGCAGGCGCTGGGGCGCCTGGGCCAGCTCGGCGCGATAGAGATAGCCCGTGGCCAGCACGACGACGATCGCCGCCCACAGCGCCGCATAGCCCAGGCCATGCAGCGCCTGGCGGCGGGTGGCCCTCATCAGGCCGGTGGACAGCGCCAGCGCCAGGACGACGCCCCACACCAGGTAGAAGCGGTCGTCGCCCCGGCTGACCGACCAGGGCGAAGCGCGCAGCAGGACCAGCAGCAGGGCCAGCCCCGCTCCGACCACGACCAGCCAGACCAGCCAGCGACGCCACGAGGCGCGCGCGGGCGGCGGCGATTGCGGTTCGGGCGGCGGCTCGCCGCCCCAGGGCCCCGGATGGCTCAACGCCCTACCCTCGCGACGCCGTCAGTCGTCGTCGCCCTCGCGGCCCTTGCCGGCCTTGAGGATGACCTTGTCGATGCGCGAGCCGTCCATGTCGACGATCTCCACGTCGAAGGCGCCCAGGTGCAGGATCTCGCCCTCGGCCGGGATGCGGCCCAGGCGGTCGAGGATCAGGCCGGCCACCGTGTGATAGCCGCCCTCGGCCTCGAAGTTCTCGCCCAGGGCGTCGTTGAGCTCCTGGATGTCGAGGCGGGCGTCGACCAGCCAGCTGCCGTCCTCGCGGCGCAGGATCCGGCGCTCGCCCTCGTCGTGATCCTCGGGGAAGTCGCCGGCGATCATCTCCAGGAGGTCGATCGGGGTGATGACGCCCTGCACCGAGCCGAACTCGTCGACCACCAGGGCCACGTGCAGCGAGGTCTGCTTGAAGACGGCCATGGCGCGCAGCAGCGACATGGTCTCGGGGATGGCGATCGGCTGCTGGATGTGGGCGCGCAGGTCCAGCGGCTCGCCGCCGAGGCAGGCGTCCAGCAGGTCCTTCTTCAGCACCACGCCGATCTCGCCGTCGAGGTCGCCTTCCAGGGCCACGACGATGCGCGAATAGGGGCACTCGCGCACCTCGGCCAGGACGGCCTCGGGCTCGTCGGACAGCGAGATCCAGTAGAGGTCGCGGCGCGGGGTCATGGCCACGCGCACCGGCCGGTCGCCCAGGCGCAGCACTTCCTGGATCATCGAGCGCTCTTCCGGCTCGATCAGGCCGGCGTCGGCGCCTTCGGCCAGCACGGTCTCGACCTCTTCGGAGGTGATGCCGCTGTTGCGCTCGTCGCGCACGCCCATCAGCTTGAGGATGGCGGCGGTCGACACCGTCAGCAGGGTCACGAACGGGCGCAGCACGGTGGCCACCAGGGCCAGGAACGGGGCCATGGCGCGGGCGATGGTGTCGGGGAAGATCAGGGCCAGGCGCTTGGGCACCAGCTCGCCCAGGATCACCGAGACGTAGGTCAGGCCCACGACGACGATGGTGGTGGCGATGATCTCCGAATGCGGGCCGATCACCGGCTGCGGCTCCAGCCACTTGTCCAGCGCGCCGGCGATGGTGGCCTGGCCGTAGGCGCCGGCCAGGATGCCGATCAGGGTGATGCCCACCTGAACGGCCGAGAGGAAGCGGGTCGGGTGCTCGGCCAGGGACAGGGCGATTTTGGCCCCGCGGTCCCCTCTGTCGGCCTGGCTCTGTAGTCTGGCCCGGCGCGCGGAGACCACCGCGAGTTCGGACATGGCGAAGACCCCGTTCAGCAGAACGAGGAACAGAACGACGGCGAGCGCGAGGAGTATCATTGTCCCTAGGGGCAAGTGACGCGGCGCCGGACGGCGGCCACGGCCCAGACTTTCATGACGCGGCGCGGGCGGACCGGTGGACACTATACAAAAGAAAACGCCGCGGCCCATAGACCGCGGCGCAATCTTCGGTCGCGCGGCGAAAACCGCCGCGCGAAGAGGCCGATTTCACGAGGCCGGACGGGCCATCGCGGTCTTCTTGGCCACCACGTCCTTCTGGGCCTGGTGCTGGCCGGGGGGCAGCGGGATCAGGCCGCGGCCCTGCAGATAGCCGCCGCGGCCGGTGGCGGCGTCGGAGGTGAACTCCTTGAGGAAGTCCTCCAGGCCCGGCGTGACGCCGATGTTGGACTTCTTGACGTAGATGAACAGCGAGCGCGACAGCGGATAGGAGCCGTCGGCGATGGTCTGGGCCGAGGGGCGCACGCCGTTGATCGAGGCGCCCTTGATCTTGTCCATGTTCTCTTCGAGGTAGGACCAGCCGAAGACGCCCAGCGCGCCGGGGGTCTTGGTCAGGGTGCCGACCAGGGCGTTGTCGTTCTCGCCGGCGTCGATCCAGCCGTCGCCCCGCAGCGGGTCGACCTTGGCCTTGAACAGCTTCTCGTTGTCCGAGCGGATGGCGTCGATCGACGGGAACTTGCGGGCGCCGGCCTCGATGGCCAGCTCGACGAAGGCGTCGCGGGTGCCCGAGGTCGGGGGCGGGCCGTAGACCAGGATCTTGTTGCCCGGCAGGCCGCCGCCGACGTCGTCCCAGCTGTTGGTGGTGTTCTTCACCCACTGGCCGCCCTTGTAGACGTTGGCCGCCAGACCCAGGAACAGCTGCTCGGTCTTGAAGTTGTAGTCGGCGCCGTCCTTGTCGGTGGCGACCACGATGCCGTCGAAGCCGATCTTGATCTGGATGATGTCCTTGACGCCCTTGGCGGCGCAGGCGTCGAACTCGCTCTTCTTCATCGGCCGCGAGGCGTTGGCGATGTCTGGGAAGCCCTCCCCCGCGCCGCCGCAGAACAGCTTGATGCCGCCGCCGGTGCCCAGGCTCTCGACCTTGGGGGCCTTCTTGCCGGACTTCTTGGCGAAGTTCTCGGCGGTGCGGGTGGCGAACGGGAACACGGTCGAGGAGCCGGCGGCCCAGACATAGTCGCGGGCGGCGTGGGCGGGAACGGCGGCCAGGCCCGACAGGGCGACGGCGGCGGCCGCGCAGGACAGGAGCTTCTTCATCTTGGATTTCCTGACAGGGAAAGGATGGAGCCGGGCGTGCGCGTCTGGCTCGCCCGGCGAGACGCGGTCCTAGAAGTCCAGCTGCGCGCGCAGCTGGAACTGCTTGATGCTGTAGTCCTGGTTGGCGCCGAAGTTGTCGACGTCGCCGTCGGTGTAGTTGGCCTGGAAGCGCACGTACGAGGTCGGATAGTAGTTCAGGCCGAAGGTGACGCCCTTGTACTCGCCGGCCTGCGAGGTGGCGGGCTTGGTCTTCAGGGTCTCGTAAGCCTCGGTGGTGTCGGCGATGTCGTAGCGCAGAGCCAGTTCGACGCCGCCCCAGCCGCCGGCGGTGACCGGGTTGAGGATCTTGGGGCGCTTGAACTCGCCGGCCATGGCGTCGTAGTTGCGCATCTCGCCGGTCGGCCAGAAGGTCACGTAGGCGTAGCCGACCTTGATCTTCGGATCGCCGCCGACGGCCGCGCCGCCCAGGCGGGTGACGTCGATCGAGGCGTATTCGCCCTGCACCGAGAACGGCCCGTGCACATAGGCGCCCTCGAAGGCCAGGGTGTTGTCGCGATTGCCGATGCCGCCCGAGGTGTAGAAGGTGGCGTTGCTGTAGGCGGTGTTGGTCCGGCCGCTGTAGACGAAGGCCCCTTCGTCGCCGCGATTGCGGTAGCGGTAGGACAGCGCCAGGTGCAGCTTGTCGAGGTCGCCGTTGACCGGCGCCCAGTGGGCGCGGGTGGTCAGGGTCAGGCGTTCCTTGGAGTCGGCGTTGGCGTTGGCCAGGTCGACGGTGTTGATCGGCGCGCCCTGCACCGCGCCCGTCAGGCTGTAGTTCAGGCCCTGGTACTTGGCCACCACGCCCAGCAGGTAGGAATCGACGCCGAAGTCGCCGTAGGGACCGCGGTCCATGAAGGTGATGAAGCGGGTCGAGGTCAGGTTCTCGAGGCCGGCGGCCTTGATGTTGCCGAACAGCAGCGAGACCGGCTCGCTGGGCTTGTACTCGATGACGACGTCGTCCCAGGCCCAGGCGCCGCCGTTCACGGCGCCGCCCTCGGCCTTGTAGGCGAAGTAGTTGTTCAGCTTGCCCTCGACGCCGAGGAAGACCTGGCGGCCGCGCACGTTGCGGGTGTCGAAGTCGCCGCCCGGACCATCGCGCTCGACGTCCTGGAACACGGCGTCCAGCAGGATCCGACCACGGACCTTGAAGGCCACGTCGTCATTGGAAAATTGCGGAGATCCGCTCCACTTGACGCCCAGGTCCTGGGCCTGGGCGGCGGCGGCGAGGCCCAGGGCGAGCGAAAAGCCCAGCGCCGAGCGGGAAAGCAAAGAGGCACTGACACTCATTACGAGACACCCCCCTCTAGGTTTTGCGCCTGTTTTCCCGAGCCCATCGCAGGCGGGATAACGACGTTCTGGGGCTTTAACGGGGGCTCGTGACGGTTCGGACACCGATTTAAGACAAGTCGGCGACAACTGATTTTGGTTCGATGAACTGTGATATCGCCGACACGAACAGGGCGCCGGCGGCCCGGTGAAACCTCCGGTCACAGACGAACAGGTCTCTCCTGGAGGCGCTGGCCGGGCGCCGGAAAAGCAGAAGGGCGGCCCGTCGCCGGGCCGCCCTCGCCTTGTCTCGAAACCTTGAGTTCCGCCCCCGGAAGACCCGGGGGCGGACCATCCAGTCCTAGTACTTCACGCGCAGTTCCAGCCCGTAGGTGCGGGGCGGGTTGAAGTTGGCGTAGTCGCCGATCGTGCCGCGGTTGGCGGCCGAGATGCGGTAGATGTGCTCTTCGTTGAGCAGGTTGCGCGACCACAGCGACAGGCTGGCCGAGGCGGCGCCGTCAGCCATGCTGATGTCGGCCAGGGTCAGGTTGCCGTTGACGATGAAGCTGCTGTCGGTCTTCACCGCCACGTATTCGGTCCGCGAAGCGGTCGCCGAGGTGTCGGCGAACTCGGTCTGGAACGAGTACTGGGCGTCGGCGTAGTTGGCGTCCAGGTGGGCGCGGAAGGTCATCGAACCGACCGGCTTCTTGTAGTCGATATAGGCCGAGGCGGCGTTCGGCGGCGTGTAGACCACGTTGACCGGGAACGGCGTGCCCTGCGGAACCACCGAGTTGCCGGTAAAGGGGAACGGCGCGTCCGGCACCTTCACGTCGGTGTAGGCGTACGAGAAGCCGACCAGGATGTCGTCGGTCAGCTTGGCCGTGATGTCGGCCTCGAAACCGCGGATCTTCGAGGTGCCCGGCGCATTGCGGGTTTCCTCGGTGTGCGCGCCCTGGGTCGGGCTGCCGGGGGTGGTGTCGACGTTGTCGAAGTCGATCTGGGTGTCCTTGCGGTCCATGGCGTAGGCGGCCAGGTTCACGCGCAGACGGTTGTCCAGCAGGTCCATCTTGGCGCCGACTTCATAGGACTTCACCGTTTCCGGATCGAAGGCCTGGAAGTTCGACGAACGGGCGTTGGCGCCGCCGGCGCGGTAGCCGGTCGAGAACTTGGCGTAGAGGTTGATGTTCTCGGCGGCGTCGTAGGCGACGTTGATCATCGGGTCGAAGCGACCCTTGTCGTAGTCGAACTTGAAGTTCGTGGCCTTGCCGTTGACGATGTAGAGCGTGCCGTCGCGGGTGTCCTTGGTGTAGCGGCCGCCGAGCGTCAGGTGCAGGGCGTCCATCGACGGCGGGGTGTAGGTGCCCTGGCCGTAGACCGCGTAGCTCTCGGCGTCGGCTTCCGAAGCGCGCGTGATGAAGCGCGTGCCGCGCTGCCAGCCGGCGGTGCCCGCCGCGGCCTTCGAGGTGCCGTAGGCCGAGCGGATCGTGTAGGCGGTGCCGTCGGCGTTCCACTGGTTGGTGAACGGCGTGGCGGCCGATTCCTTCACGTGTTCCTTGAAGTAGTAGAGACCGCCGACATAGGTGAAGTTGTCACCGAAGTCGCCGACCAGCTGGAACTCCTGGCTGAACTGGCGCTGATAAAGGTCCGACAGGCTGTAGCGGCCGAAGTTGGCGTTCGGCGCGAAGACGTTGCGCGACTCGATGCCCGAGTTGTCCCACTGGTTGGTGGCGACGGCGCGGGCGGCGGTGATCGAGCGCAGTTCGAGGTTCGGCGCGAAGCGGTACTTCAGGTTGGCCATCAGGCCGCCCGTCTCGTCGACGCTGGGCTGCTGGATCGTGCCGATGTCCGAGACCGACTGGCGGTCGGTGTGGACCTTCACCAGCGGCGACAGCGGGTTGATCGTGCCGGCCGGAGCGCTGGCGGCGGCCAGCATCTCGGCCTGGGTGCGGACGCGCTTGCCGTAGGGGTTGTAGCTGACCAGCTGGCTGAAGAACGGCGTGTTCTCGTCCTTGGCGTAGTCGAAGGCGACCAGGGCGCTGAACTTGTCGTTCGGACGGTACAGACCGCTGATGCGGCCGCCCTTGCGGTCGTATTGGTTCCAGCCGGCCTGGCCTTCCAGCGGGTTCTTGGTGGTCGGGTCCTGGTGCTGGAGCAGCGCGTCGACCTTCACCGACAGGTTGGCGAACTCCTGGAAGTCCTGGTGCAGTTCACCGGTGTAGGAGCCGTAGTTGCCGAAGCCGGCGACGACGCGGCCGCCGAACTCGCCCGTCGGGGCCTTGGTGACGATGCTGAGGGCGCCGCCCTCGGTGTTGCGGCCGAACAGCGTGCCTTGCGGGCCGCGCAGCACCTCGATGCGCTCCAGGTCGAGCAGGGCGGCGTTCAGGCCCTGCTGGCGGCCCAGATAGACGCCGTCGATATAGACGCCGACGCCCTGGTCGCGGGCGGTCTGGTTGGCGTCGAACGGCACGATGCCGCGGATGCCGATGGTCAGGGCCGACTGGCGGGCCTCGAAGGTGGCGACGCGCAGCGACGGGATGGCGCCGTCCTGCAGGCTGATCAGGCTTTCGGCGTGGCGGTCGGCCATGGCCGTGGCGCTCAGCACCGAGATGGCGATCGGCGTGTTCTGGAGATTGGTTTCGCGCTTGGTGGCGGTGACGACGACGTTGTCCAGCGCGGTGGCGTCATCGGCGGGCGCGGCGGGCGCGACATCGGCGGCGTACGCAACTTGCGCCGTGGCGAGCATGAGGACGGCGATGGCCGCGCCTTCGAAATACTTACGCATGAATGTGTACCCCTTCTTGGTGGGGCGGGGGATAAAACGCCAGCGATGACGCTTCGGCGACACCAATATGTATGTTTCAAGACGTGATAAATTTGCGCCACAGCCGATACAGGCCACCGCACTCATGCATAAATTGTAGATAACAACGTTCGCTTTTTGGCAGGCGATATTAGATTTGAAACCGCCGGTTCGCCCTAGAGACCTTCACCCGCAGCCCCTGGTGGATTCTCCGACTTAAAAGCTCCGGATAGCGCGGCGATATACTTGAGAGCGCGGATGATCATGCTCGCGAGATCTTCGCCGCGAGACGGGCGCGAGCGCTCCGCCCCCGCCAAAGCCGCCGGACGGCGCGCGGGCTTGGCGGGTGACACAAAACCGTCGCTGGAAATTCAAAGGCGAAGCTGGGCGCGACGCCTACAGCAGGCGCGAACGGATCGCCTGCGAGAGTAGGTCGATCATCGACACCGCCACCACGATGACCAGGACGATGCAGCCGGTCTGGTCGAACTGGAAGGCGTTGATGGAGTCGATGAGGATCTGGCCGATGCCGCCGGCCCCGATCAGGCCCAGCACGGTGGCCGAACGAGCGCTGCTTTCGAAGCGATAGAGGGCGTAGCTGGTCCACAGCGGGGCCACCTGCGGGATCACCCCCCAGACGATCTCCTGCAGCTTGACCGCGCCGGTGGCGCGCACGCCCTCGACCGGCCCCTTGTCGATCGACTCCACGGCCTCGGCGAACAGCTTGGCCAGCACGCCGCCGGTGTTGAACATGATCGCCATGACGCCGGCGAACGGACCCAGGCCCACGGCGGTGATGAAGATCAGCGCCACCACCAGGTCGGGGATCGAGCGGATCAGGTCGAGCAGGCGGCGCACCGGCTGCTGGATCCACCAGGGCGTGATGTTGCGCGCGCCGAGAATGCCCAGCGGCACGGCGACGAGCACGGCCAGCGCCGTGCCCCACAGCGCCATCTGGATCGTCTCCCACATCTTGGCGACGAACAGCGACCAGTCCATCGCCAGGAAGGCGTCCAGGTCGGTGAAGGCCGAGAAGAAGCCGCGCGCGAACTCGCGCATGCGCTCCGAACCGGCGAACAGCTCGGGGAACTTGTCGATCTCGGCCGGCTTGAAGCTGATGATCAGCAGCAGCGCCACGCCGCCCCACAACAGGACGTCGAAGGCGAGCGCCGAGGTCGAGCGCTTCGGCGGGGCCGGGATCGGAGCGTCGCTCATCGTCAGTTGGCGGGCAGGCCGGCCTTGGCCTCGGCGGCCAGGCGTTCGGCGCGGATGCCGTCCAGCTTCTTCTGGGCGTCGGCGATCTTGGCCGCGTCGCCGCCTTCCTTGGCCAGGCCGAAGTTCTCCAGCGCCTCCATCTCGCGCACGGTCAGCAGATGGGAATCGTCGGCCGGCTTGAAGCCGCCGATCGACAGGCGCTTGAGGTTCTCACGCTGCTTGGCGGCCTCGGGCGTGTCGCCCTGGGCATAGGTCAGGAAGAACTGACGCAGCTTTTCCTTCACGACCGGGTCGAGGTCCTTGCGCCAGATGATCGGGTCTTCCGGCAGGGTCGGCGACTCCCAGATCACCTTGACCTTCTCGGACTGACCGTCCTTGCGCTCGGCGTTCAGGCGCAGGCTGGTGGAATTGTTGGTGGCCGCGTCCAGCTTGCCGTTGGCCACGGCGAACAGGTTGCTCTGGTGGTTGCCGGTCAGCACCTGCTTGAAGCAGGTCTCGGGCTTCTTGCCGGCCGGGATGAACACATAGGTCATCGGCGCCAAGGTGCCCGAGGTCGACTTCTTGTCGCCGATGCCGAAGTTCAGCGACTTGTCGCACTTCAGAAGCTGCTCGAGGGTCAGCTTGCTGTCCTTGGGGACGATGATCACCGACTTGTAGCCGTCGACGCCCGAGGGATCGAAGGTGCGGGCGAAGACCTCGCCGTTCGAGCGGCGCACGGCTTCGAGGCCCGACTGGTTGGAGAACCAGCCCAGGTCGGTCTGCTTGGCGCCCATGGCCACGATCAGCGAGGAATAGTTGGTCGAGAAGAACGGCTTCACCTTGAGGCCGGTCTGCTTTTCCATGTCCTCCAGGATGGGCTTCCAGTAGCTCTCCATGTTCTGGGCGGACTCGGTCGACAGGATCGAGAAGCTGACCGTGTCCTTGGCCGCGGGCGCCTCGGACGGGCCCGAGCAGGCGGCGAGGGCCAGGCCGGACAGCATCAGGCCGGCGATCAGGCTGCGGCGGATCATTGCGGGGCTCCTTCCCAGAACACGTCCTCGAATTCCGGGCCGTAGATTTCGATGAGCTTGTCACGGTCCAGCGCGTCGGCCGGGCCGTCATAGACCTTCTGTCCCGCCTTCAGGGCCACGACCCGGTCGCAGTAGCGCAGGGCGTAGTCCACCTGGTGCAGGGTGACGATGACGGTCAGGCCGTCGCTGGCGTTCAGGTCGCGCAGGATCTCCATGACCTTACGCGCCGACACGGGGTCGAGCGAGGCGACCGGTTCGTCGGCGAGAATGATCTTGGCCCGCTGGACGAGGGCGCGGGCGATGGCGCCGCGCTGCTGCTGGCCGCCCGAAAGGGTGTTGGCGCGCTGGCCCGCATAGTCGGAGATGCCCACGCGGTGCAGGGCCGCCATGGCCGCCTCGCGGGTCTCCTTCGGCCAGGCGCCGAACAGGCCGCGGACCAGCGGGATGCGGCCCAGCGATCCCAGCGCCACGTTGCTGAACAGCGACAGGCGGCCGACGAGATTGAACTGCTGGGCGATGAAGCCGATGCGGATGCGCGCCTTGCGCACCTGGTCCGAAACGCGCCCCTTGGCCTGGACGGGGCCGCCGAAGGCGCTGATCGCCCCCTCGCCCTCATCAATCGTCTGCAGGCCGTCGATCGAGCGCAGCAGGGTCGACTTGCCCGAGCCCGAAGGACCGATGAGCGCAATCATCTCGCCCCGCGCCACGTCGAGCGAAACGGCGTTGAGGGCCTTCCGCGACCCGAAGGTCTTGGATACGGCGCGGATCGAGAGAACAGGGTCCGACGTCATGGTCGGGACGAATCCTTAACGTGGTTTCCGGCGCGGGCAAATCCGTTCCCTGCTTTGCTGCGTGCACGCAACGGATTTGTGACGCCCGGTGGATCAATTCGTCTCGGCGGTCTCGTTMAAAAGGGACTTTACATCCCCGGAAATCGCCCCTATTTCGCACGGCTCCGGCGGACCCGAAGTCCTCTAAAGCGCTGCTAACGCCGGCCTGGGTTTAACTTCCAACAGGGGGTTACGTGCATTGTCCACGTACCACACGCCCCTGGACCTGGTCCGTGAGCGGTCACCGGAACGTCCTGTCGCACTCGTGCGACCGGACGCGGTGTCGGTAGCGGCGCGCTGGTTCCAGTCTGAATTCAAAGGCGACGTTTTCTACGCGGTGAAGGCCAATCCTTCCCCGTGGGTGATCCGCGAGCTGGCCAGCGCCGGCGTGCGGTCGTTCGACGTCGCGTCCGTGGCCGAGATCGAGCTCGTGGCCGAGCACGCTCCCGGCTCGCGCATGGCCTTCATGCACCCGGTCAAGAGCCGGCGCGCCATCTCGGCCGCCTATTTCGACCACGGCGTGCGCACCTTCTCGTTCGACACGCACGAGGAGCTGGCCAAGATCATCGACAGCACCGGCCAGGCCAAGGACCTGAACCTGATCGTCCGCATGGGCGTGCAGGCCGAAGGCGCGGCCTACTCGCTGTCGGGCAAGTTCGGCGTCGATCTGCACAACGCCCCGGCCCTGCTGCTGGCGGCCCGCCGCTCGACGCAGGACCTGATGGGCGTGAGCTTCCACGTCGGCAGCCAGTGCATGCGCCCCACCGCCTACCAGGCGGCGATGGCCCAGGCCTCGCGGGCGCTGGTTCGCGCCGGCGTGCTGGCCGACGTCGTCGACGTGGGCGGCGGCTTCCCGTCGATCTATCCGGGCATGGTCCCGCCGGATCTGTCGGAATACCTGGCCGCCATCGACCGCGGCTTCGCCGAGATGATGGTCCACGAGACCACCGAGCTGTGGTGCGAGCCGGGCCGCGCCCTGTGCGCCGAGGCCTCGTCGCTGCTGGTCAAGGTCGAGCTGAAGAAGGGCGACGCGCTCTATCTGAACGACGGGTCGTACGGCTCGCTGTTCGACGCCGCGCACATGAAGTGGCCCTTCCCGGTGAAGCTGTACCGCAAGAACGGCGAAGTGGTGGAAGAGGGCCTCAAGCCCTTCCGCTTCTACGGCCCGACCTGCGACAGCGTCGACCACATGCCCGGCCCCTTCTGGCTGCCGGAAAGCGTGGACGAAGGCGACTACATCGAGATCGGCATGCTGGGCGCCTATGGCGTTGCGATGTCGACCCGCTTCAACGGCTTTGGCGAAACCGACACCGTCGAGGTGCAGGACGCGCCGATGGCCTCGATGTACGGCCTGGCCAAGCGCTCGATCCCGATGGTCCGCACCGAGGCCGAGGAACGCAAGGTCGTGCGCTTCTCGCGTCCGAAGGGCGCGGCCGGCAAGCGCAAGCGCCGTCGCTAAACCGACGTGGTTCGTCAGTAGACAGTTTTTGAGTTAAACCGCGCGCCGCCTCCGACGTTACAGACGTCGGGGGTTGCCGCATTTGCTGCTTTCGTCGGTCGCTCCGTCCCGGCGAAGGCTCTTGTTTCAACGACGGGCGTCCAAAGTCAGGGAAACCGAAGCGATGAACGCTCCCGTTCCGAACAACCAAAAGGCCGAGCTGCTCCAGAACGTCGTCGAGCACGTCGACATCACGAGCTACGACGCCCGTCCGATCATCGACTCCATGCGCAAGATGTCGTTCAGCTCGCGCGACACCGCCCGCGCCGCCGACATCTTCAACATGGCCCTGGCCGACAAGGGCTGCTCGACCTGGCTGATCCTGGCCGGTTCGACCTCGGCCGGCGGCTGCATGCACGTGTACCGCGACATGGTGAAGAACGGCATGATCGACGCCGTCGTCGCCACCGGCGCCAGCATCGTCGACATGGACTTCTTCGAAGCCCTCGGCTTCAAGCACTACCAGGCCGCCGGCCCGGTCGACGACAACGTCCTGCGCGACAACTACATCGACCGCATCTACGACACCTACATCGACGAAGAAGAACTGCAGGCCTGCGACCACACGATCCTCGAGATCTGCAACCGCCTGGAGCCGCGCGGCTATTCCTCGCGCGAGTTCATCTGGGAGATGGGCAAGTGGCTGTCGGAAGGCAACGCCAAGAAGGAAGGCAGCCTGATCCAGACCGCCTACGAAGAAGGCGTGCCGATCTTCTGCCCGGCCTTCGTCGACAGCTCGGCCGGCTTCGGCCTGGTCAAGCACCAGAAGGAAAAGATCGCCGAGAAGGCGCCCTACCTGATGATCGACGCCGTGGCCGACTTCCGTGAACTGACGGACGTCAAGATCGCGGCCGGCACCACCGGTCTGTTCATGGTCGGCGGCGGCGTGCCCAAGAACTTCGCCCAGGACACCGTCGTCTGCGCCGAGATCCTCGGCGTCGAAGCCGACATGCACAAGTACGCCATCCAGATCACGGTGGCCGACGTGCGCGACGGCGCCTGCTCGTCCTCGACCCTCAAGGAAGCCGCCTCGTGGGGCAAGGTCTCGACCACCTACGAACAGATGGTCTTCGCCGAAGCCACCACCGTGGTGCCGCTGATCGCCAGCGACGCCTACCACCGCGAAGCCTGGAAGGGCCGCGAGAAGCCGCGTTGGAACAAGCTGTTCGGCAAGTAAGCTTGATCGGCCAAGGCTGAGATTGCAGGGTCCCGGAAAGCCGTTTCCGGGACCCTTTTTCTATGCGCCTGCCCACCGTCGCCGTCGCCGCGCTCGCCCTGGCCAGCTGCGCCGCCCTGCCCGGCGACGACGACGACCGCTATCTGCACCCGCGCGCCTTCGACGCCCGCGACCACCTGCCCCCGCCGCCGAAGGAGGGCACGCCGGCCGAGCGCCGCGACCGCGAGATCTTCCGCGCCACCCGCCCGCTGAAGGACGGCCCCCGCTGGTCGCTGGCCCAGGCCGACGCCGACAAGAGCCGCATCCTCGACGGCTACGCCTGCGCGCTCGGAGCCAGCATCACGCCGCAGACCAACCCGAAGCTGGCGGCGATGATGGAGCGCATGCGCGGCGACGTGCGCGCCGCCGTGGCCGGCCCCAAGTGGAAGCACCTGCGCCCCCGCCCCTACCTGTTCGAGGACGCCCCGATCTGCCTGCCCAAGACCGTGGGCCTGGCCGTGTCGCCCGACTATCCGTCGGGCCACTCGACCTGGGGCTGGAGCGTCGGCCTGCTGCTGGCCGAGGCCGCCCCCGACCGCGCCCCGGCGATCCTGGCCAGGGCCCAGGGGTTCGGCGAGAGCCGGGTGGTCTGCGGGGTGCACAACATGAGCTCGGTCGAGGCCGGCCGCCGCAACGCCCGCAACCTGCACAAGGCGCTGAAGACCTCGCGCGCCTTCAAGGCCGACCTGGCGGCCGTGCGCGCCGAGATGACCGCCGTGCGCCGGACCGCGGCGGCGCCGGACAAGCTGCGGTGCGACGCCGAGAGCGCCCTGGTGGCCCGGCCGCTGCTGTAGCTTGCGCGGGGCCCTCCCGACCTCTACCTGTGGCCCATGGCCCACATTGCGTGCGATCACGACCATCACCACCACGGCGTCGCCGGGGACGCGCTCGCCGCCGAACTGGCGGCGGCCGAGGCCCGCTGCTCGGCCGCCGACCAGCGCCTGACCGCCCCGCGTCGCCGGGTGCTGGAACTGCTGCTGGAAGCCGGCCAGCCGGTGAAGGCCTACGACCTGATCTCGACCTTCGCCGTCGACGGCCCGCCGGCCAAGCCGCCGACCGTCTATCGCGCGCTGGAATTCCTCGAGAAGCAGGGCTTCGCCCACCGCATCGAAAGCCTCAACGCCTATGTCGCCTGCCGGCGCGAGGCCGACGGCCACGCCGCCGCGTTCCTGATCTGCGACTGCTGCGGCGCGACCCGCGAGTTCGAGCCCGAAGCCACCGCCGACATCATCGCCGCGGGCCAGGCGGCCGGCTACGCCCTGACCGGCGTGACCATCGAGGCCCACGGCCGCTGCGCCGACTGCAAGGAATAAGCGCCGGCGCCCCGCGATTGCGGCGGCGCGGAAAAGCCGTCTAGGCTGACCTCGAAACGAGGAAGCCCACATGACCCCCATACCGGAACTGCCCGGCGTCGAGATCTGGCGCGGCGGGGTCAACACCTGGGACTGCGACGAGATGGGGCACATGAACGTGCGCTTCTACGTCGTCCGGGCGATGGAGGGGCTGGTCGGGCTGGCCGCCGAGATGGGCCTGCCCCACGCCTTCACCCCGCACGCCAACGCCACCCTGGTGGTCCGCGAACACCACATCCGGTTCCTGAAGGAAGCCCACGCCGGCGCGCCGCTGCACATGCTGGGCGGGGTGATCGAGATCGGCGAGACCGAGGCCAGGCTGCTGCAGCTGCTGGTCCATTCGGCCACCGGCGAACTGGCGGCGACCTTCCAGACCACCGTGGCCCACGTGACCCCGCGCGAGGGCGAGGCCTTCCCCTGGCCGACGATCGTCCGTGAACGCGCCGAGACGCTGAAGGTCGAGGTTCCCGAGCGCGCCCAGGCCCGCAGCGTCGACCTTTCGCCCGCCATACCCCAGGCCTCGCTCGCCCGGGCAGACGATCTTGGCCTGACCCGCATCAGCCTGGGCGCGCTGTCGACCGGCGAGTGCGACGCCTTCGGACGGATGCGGGCCGAACAGTTCATCGGCCGGGTGTCCGACGGCATCGGCGCCTTCATCGCCCCCTTGCGCGACATCGTCGCCGAGACGGCCGAGCCGCCGCCCGGTCGGGTGGGCGGGGCCGTGCTGGAGTACCGCATCGTCTATCTGGCCTGGCCGCGACTGGGCGATCGGCTGGAAGTGCGCTCGGGCCTGATCGGCAGCGAAGGCCGGGTCATGCGCTGCGCCCACTGGCTGCTGAACCCCGACACCGGCCAACCCTTCGGAACCTCGACCGTCAGCGCCATCACCTTCGACCTCGACGCCCGCAAGGCCGTGGCCATCAGCCCGGCGGCGACCGCGAAGCTGGCGGAACGGTCGGTCGAGGGTCTGGGGCTGTAGCTGCCCGTGTTATTGACTCAGTCAACATGAAAGAATATTGACTCCGTCAACATCGGAGTCGCCATGACCAGCCAGCACGACCAGGACGTCGCCGCCCTGCGGGCCTTCAACCGCACCTACACCCGCCGGCTGGGCCTGCTGGACGCCAACTATGACGGCAGCCCCTTCACGCTGAGCGAGGCCCGCGTGCTGTACGAGCTGGCCGCGCGCACCGATCCGGTGGCGGCCGAGATCGTCCGGGCTCTGGGCCTGGATCCCGCCCAGGTCAGCCGCACCCTCAAGCGCTTCGCCGAACGCGGCCTGGTCACCACGCGCGAGAACCCCGCCCACGGCCGCCACCAGCTGCTGTCGCTGACCGACGAGGGCCGCTCGGCCTTCGCGACCCTGGAGGCCAACACCAAGGCCAGCGTCGGCGGCCTGATCGACGGGCTGCATCCGCTGCGCCGCGCCCGCCTGCTGGCGGCGGCGCGCGACATCACCGCGGTGTTCGAGGACGACGCCCCGCCGGTGGCGAGGCTGCGCGGGCTGGAGCCCGGCGACCTGGGCATGGTCGTCGCCCGCCAGGGGCTGCTCTATGCCGGTGAATACGGTTGGGGCCGCGACCACGAGGCCCTGATCGCCGAGATCGTCGCCAGGTTCCACCAGAGCTTCGATCCGGCCAAGGACGACGCCTGGATCGCCCAGGCCGACGGCGCGATGGTCGGCTCGATCTTCCTCGTGCGCGGCGAGACGCCCGGCGCCGCCAAGCTGCGGCTGCTCTATGTGGAGCCTGACGCCCGCGGCATGGGCGTGGGCCGGATGCTGGTAGAGGCCTGCGTCGCCCGCGCCCGGACGCTCGGCTACCAGCGGCTGGACCTGTGGACCGTCACGACCCTGAGCGCGGCCCGCAGGCTCTATCAGCAGGCCGGCTTCCAGGTGATCGAGGAGACGCCCTGCCGGCGGTTCGGCCAGGACCTGGTCGACCAGATCTGGTCGTTGAACCTGACGGCGTAGTCGCCCCAACGCGCGTCATCCCGACCGGAGCGCAGCGAAGAGCCGGGACCCAGGGGCGTCGGCCACGGCTTGGAAGGATGGTTCAAGCGTCGCGCCCAGTCCCCTGGGTCCTGCGTCTACGGTCCGCTACGCGGCCCTCCTCCCGGGATGACGAATGAGACGCAAGCACGCGCGAACCAACAACGGTCGCGCTCAAACGCGCGTTCGTCATTTTTGACTCTTTTGTCGAAAATGAAAACCAGGGCCCAGATACACCAAGACCCGCTGCGGGGGATAAACGCAGCGGGTCTGGCTATTTCTCGATCATTCGATCTAGGCGGGCGTTTCCTCCCCGAAACGCCGAAGAGAGGGGGTTCTCTGTGGACCCGTTTCTCTCTTGCCCAGTCAGAAAACGGCAAAACCGAGATCGTGTCAACGGCAACGATCTAGATTCCATAAGGGGTTCGACGTTTTTTTGACATCAAACCCGTAGTTTGGACGCCTAAGTCAAACTAATCACCGTTTGGTTCGGTAATTTTTGACATACTTGTCAAATATCAGCCCTTCAGACGCCCCTTGAGAGCCTCCAGCACCGCCGAGCGGGATTCGAACACGTAGTCGGGACGCGAGACCGTGACCGGCTCGACTCCCGCTTGCGCCAGGGCCGCGGCGGCGGCGAACAGGTCGCTGGTCGCCAGCAGGGCGCCGTTGGCCCGGCGCGAGCCGCCGGCCTCGACGAACGGCGCGACCGCGGCCTGGCCGGCGGCGTCCTGTTCGGCCGGCCAGACCAGGGTGGCGAGCGTCCGCGCCCGGCCCTTGGCCTCGACCACCGACAGCAGGCGGGCCAGGCAATCCAGCTGCCCCTCCGTCCACGGCGTGACCAGCGACGCGGTCAGCTGGGCCTGGCTCTTCAGGATGACGCCGTCGGACAGCACCTTCAGGCCGTTGGCGGCCAGGGTGGCGCCGGTGGTGGTGATGTCGACCACCAGCTCGGCTGCGCCCGCGGCCGGCGCGCCCTCGGTGGCGCCGCTGCTCTCGACGATGCGATAGTCGGCGACGCCATGACGGGCGAAGAAGGCCCGCGTCTGGGTGACGTACTTGGTGGCCACACGCAGGCGACGGCCGGTCTTGGCCAGGTGCAGGTGCCCGACCTCGTCGATGTCGGCCATGGTGTCGACGTCGAGCCAGCTCTTGGGCGCGGTCACCACCAGGTCGGCGCGGCCAAAGCCCAGGGCGCGCAGCAGCATCACCCGGCTGTCCATGTCGTCGCCGCGCTCGCGCAGCAGGTCCTCGCCGGTGACCCCTAGGTGCAGGTCGCCGCTGTCGAGACCGGCGGCGATGTCGCCCGCCGACAGCAGCCGCACCGACACGCCGGGCAGGCCCGAAAGCTCGGCCGAATAGCCGCGCGCGCCGCCGGTCATCTCGACGCGGAAGCCGCATTCGGCCAGCCAGGCCTCGACCTGTTCCTTCAGGCGGCCCTTGGAGGGGATAGCGAAGATCATGGGGGTCTGCGCGGTCATTCGCCGCCTCCGGCATAGGCGCGGGCCGGGCGCACCATGCAGCCCACGGCCCCGGTCTTGGTCTCGCTGCCCAGGCGGGCGGGCAAACCGTCGTAGCGGCCGCCGGCGGCGACCGGGCGTTCCTCGCCGAGGGCGGCGCTGCGCACCTCGAAGAGATAGCCGTCGTAATAGCCGAAGGCGCGCCCGAAGGCGGCGTTCAGGCGGATGCGCTCGATCGGCACGCCGCGCGCGACCATGCCGGCCAAGCGCTTGCGCCAGCCCTCGATGGCGGCGTCAAGCGGGGCGCGATTGGGACCGGCCAGGGCGGCGATGGCGTCAAGCGCGGCGTCCGGCGCGTCGCCGACGGCCAGGAAGGCGCGAACCTTGTCGGCCTGCTGCGCCGACAGGCGGCCGGCCTTCACCACCTCGGCCTTCTCGACCAGGCGATGGGCGATCTCGGCCGGACGACGACCGCCGACCGGCTCGATGCCGGCCAGGGACCACAGCTCCTGCAGCACCGCGGCGGCCTCGGCTTCGGGCAGGCCGGCCAGCAGGGCGGCGATGCGGCTGCGCTCGCTGGAGACCAACGGAGCGGCCTCGCCCTCGAGCTCGGCCTTCAGCTGACGCGGACGCGAGAAGGTGCGCTTCAGCCGCGCGCCCAATGGCGGGGTCAAATCAAGGCTGTCGACGAAGGCGGCGAACAAACCAACGTCGCCGAGCAGCAGGGTCAGGTCGTCGCGACCGCCGGCCGCGGCGCCGGCCCAGGCTAGGGCGGCGATCTCGGCGTCGGCGGCCACCGGATCGGCGGCCTCGAAGGCCTCGACGCCGATCTGCAGGAATTCCTCGGCCCGGTCGCTGCCGCGCGGGGCCACGCGGAAGGCCTTGCCTTCATAGAGATAGCGACCGGCCGCCGCGCCCGAGGACAGGTGCTGGCGGGCCACGGCGACGGTGAAGTCGGGACGCAGGCAGGCCTCGTCGCCGCCGTCGCCGGAGACGACGAACAGCCGCGAGCGCATGGCCTCGCCGGCCAGGTCCAGCAGCAGGCCCAGCGGCTGCAGCACCGGGGCGTCGGTCGGGACGGCCCCCGCGAGAAGGAACGGAGCGCGGATGGCGTCGAGCGCCTCCGCCGGGATGGAACGCTCTAGCCTCAACGGATCAGCCCCCGATGATCTTCTTGACGGCGGCGACCAGATCGCCGCGCGGGATGGTCTGCTGGCCGGGACGCTCGGCCTTCCAGGCGGCGTTGTCGGCGACGCCCGAGGCCAGCTCGCGGCCCAGGTCCAGGTCCTTGATCGTCACCGTGCCGGCGGCGATCTCGTCGCCGCCCAGCATGATGGCGGCCGGCGACAGGCGGCGGTCGGCGTACTTCATCTGCGGGCGCATGCCCGAGGTTCCCAGATAGACCTCGGCCGGGATGCCCGCCGCGCGCAGCTGGCCGGCGACGGCGAAGTACTCGCCCATGTGGGCCTGGTCGAAATTGATGATCACGACAGGACCGCGCGCGGCCGAAGCCGGCTCGCGGCCGGCCGCCCGCAGGGCCGCCGCCAGGCGCGAGACGCCGAACGAGAAGCCCGTGGCCGGCACCGGCTGGCCGGTGAAGCGGGCCACCAGGTCGTCATAGCGACCACCGCCGCCGATCGAGCCGAAGGTGACCTTGTTACCCTTCTCGTCGGTGGTGCTGAGCAGGAGTTCGGCCTCGAACACCGCGCCGGTGTAGTATTCCAGGCCGCGCACGATCGACGGATCGATGATCGCCTGGTCGTCGGCGACGCCCAGGCTGGTCAGGGCCGCGTCGATCTTGGCCAGCTCTTCCAGGCCCTCGTCGCCCTCGGCCGAACCGGCCACGACCTTGGCGATGTTGTTGAGGGTGGCCGAACGACCGCCCACACCCGCCTGGACGAAGTCGAGCACCGAGTCGATGGCCTTGCCGGCCAGGCCCGCGCCCTTGGTGAAGTCGCCGCTGTCGTCCAGGCGGCCCTCACCCAGCAGCAGCCGCACGCCGTCGACGCCCAGGCGGTCGAGCTTGTCGACCGCGCGCAGCACGGCCAGCTTCTGGCCTTCGCTGGCGGCGCCGGCCTGGGTGAGCAGGCCGTTGAGGAGCTTGCGGTTGTTGATCTTCAGCACCGCCGCGCCGCGCGGCAGGCCGGCGGCCTCCAGGCCCTCGACGGCCATGGCGATGATCTCGGCGTCGGCTTCCGGGCGGGCCGAGCCGACGGTGTCGGCGTCGCACTGGATGAACTGGCGGAAGCGGCCCGGGCCGGGCTTCTCGTTGCGCCACACCGGACCGAAGGCGTAGCGGCGGAAGGGCTTGGGCAGGGTTTCCCAGTTCTGGGCGGCGAACCGGGCCAACGGCGCGGTCAGGTCGTAGCGCAGCGCCATCCACTGGTCGTCGTCGTCCTGCAGGGCGAAGACGCCTTCGTTCGGGCGATCGCTGTCGGGCAGGAACTTGCCCAGCGCGTCGGCATATTCGAAGGCCCCGGTGTCGAGCGCCTCGAAGCCGTAGCGCTCGTAGACGGCCGAGACGGCCTCGAGGATCGACTTTTCGGCGCGCAGGTCGCGGGCGCGCTTGTCGGCGAAGCCGCGCGGGGCGCGGGCCTCGGGGCGGAAGTCCTGGTTCTTGGTGTCGTCGGAAGCGTCGGTCATCGTCGGTCCTTAGAGATCTCTAGGCTTCGACGGATGGCGCTTGCACTTAAGCCCCATCCGCTAGGCGGGGCTCTGGCTGGGTCGCTCGGCTTTAGAGCGTGCGGACCCGGCCGATCCCGCGAGGCGAGGTCGGATGGTGGTGGTGGCCGTGGTGGTGCGGCGTGCGGGTCATCGCGGCGGCGTATAGCGCAGGCGCGGCGGTGACGCCACCCACAACGCGCATCGACTTGACAGCACGCATCGGTCAAGCCACATCTCCACCCAACGATAAATTGGCCTGACCAATATAGGGAGAGGTCCATGCGACGCCCGCTGACCCGTTCGCTGACGCTTTTGGGGGCCGCCAGCCTGCTGGCCCTGGCCGCCGGCCCGTCCCTGGCGGGCGAGACGCCGTTCAACGACGGCTGGCGCATGGCCACGGGCGACCTTGCGGGCGCATCGGACGCGGCGTTCGACGACGCGGCCTGGAAGCCGGTCACCCTGCCCCGCGCCTTCAACGAGGACGAGGCGTTCTCGCGTGACATCCACGAGCACTCGACCGGGATCACCTGGTACCGCAAGCGCTTCGTGCTGCCGGCCGACCAGGGCCCGGCGGTGGGCGGCCGCGCCATCCTCGACTTCGAGGGCGTGCGCCAGGCCGGCGAGGTCTTCGTCAACGGCGTGCGGGCCGGCGGCCACGAGAACGGCGCCACCGCCTTCGGGGTGGACGCGACGAAGCTGCTGAAGCCGGCCCCGTTCGTGAACGTCATCGCCGTGCGGGTCGACAACGACTGGAAGTACAAGGAGCGCGCCACCGGCAGCGGCTTCCAGTGGAACAACAACAACTTCAATGTGAACTACGGCGGCATCCACCGCGCGGTGCGGCTGCGCCTGACCGGCGACCTGCACCAGACCCTGCCGCTGTACACGAGCCTGGGCACCACCGGCGTCTATGTCTGGGCCGACCAGTTCGACATCAAGGGCCGGGCGGCCACCATCCACGCCGAAAGCCAGGTGCGCAACGACGCCGCCCGCCCCCGCACCTTCGCCTATCGGGTGACGCTCAAGGACGTCGACGGCAAGCCGGCCGGTCAGTTCACCGCCCCGGCGGTGACCATCGCGCCGGGCGAGACGAAAACGGTCTCCGCCAGCCAGCGCCTTTCGGACCTGCATTTCTGGAGCTGGGGCTACGGCTATCTCTACGCGGTGACCACCGAGCTGGTGGAGGACGGCAAGGTCGTCGACAGCGCCCTGACCCGCACCGGCTTCCGCAAGACCGAGTTCAAGAACGGAACCGTCTTCCTCAACGACCGGGCCATCCAGGTGCACGGCTACGCCCAACGCACCAGCAACGAGTGGCCGGCCCTGGGAACCAACATCCCGCCGTGGATCAGCGACTTCTCCAACGGCCTGATGGTGGAAAGCGGCGGCAACTTGGTGCGCTGGATGCACATCGCCCCGGCCCGCCAGGACGTGGAAAGCGCCGACCGCGTCGGCCTGATGCAGGCCATGCCGGCCGGCGACGCCGAAAGCGATGTTTCCGGGCGCCGCTGGGACCAGCGGGTCGAGGCCATGGCCGACGCCATCGTCGCCTTCCGCAACAACCCGTCGATCATCTTCTACGAGGGCGGCAACGAGAACATCAGCGAGGACCACATGGCCCAGCTGAAGGCCGTGCGCGACCGGCTGGACCCGCACGGCGGCCGCGCCATCGGCTCGCGCGAGATGCTCGACAGCAAGGTCGCCGAGTACGGCGGCGAGATGCTCTACATCAACAAGAGCGCCGGCAAGCCGATGTGGGCCATGGAGTATTCGCGCGACGAGTCCGCGCGGAAGTTCCAGGACGCCTTCACCCCGCCGTTCCACGCCGACAGCCCCGACTACAACCGCAACCAGGACAGCATGGTCGCCGAGACCGTGCGCCGCTGGTTCGACTACTGGCGCGAGCGCCCCGGCGGCGGCGATCGGGTCAGCGCCGGCGGGGTCAACATCATCTTCTCCGACAGCAACACCCACTTCCGCGGCGACAACAACTATCGCCGCAGCGGCGAGGTGGACGCCATGCGCATCAGGAAGGAGGGCTTCTTCGCCCACCAGGTGATGTGGGACGGCTGGGTCGACGTCGAGAAGCCGCGCGCCCACATCGTCGGCCACTGGAACTATGCGCCGGGCGTGGTGAAGGACGTGCAGGTGGTCTCCAGCGCCGACAGCGTCGAGCTGGTGCTGAACGGCAGGTCGCTGGGCAAGGGCGAGAAGTCGGACGGCTTCCTCTTCACCTTCAAGGGCGTGGCCTACGCCCCCGGGACGCTGGTCGCCATCGCCCGCGACGCCAAGGGCAAGGAAACGGCCCGCGACGAGCGGGTCACCACCGGTCCGGCGGTCGCCCTGCGCCTGACCCCGCGCACCGGTCCGGGCGGCTGGAAGGCCGACGCGGCCGACATCGCGCTCGTGGACGTCGAAGCCGTCGACGCGCAGGGCCGGCGCGTGCCGACGGCGCTGGACATGGTCAGCTTCGACGTGGCCGGGCCGGCCGAATGGCGCGGCGGCATCGCCCAGGGCGACTCCAGGAGCAGCGCCAAGCCGACCGACACGCCGGTCTCGGCCTCGGGCGAGCCGGTGACCAAGGGCCCGGCCGGCGTCGATGCGGTGACCCAGTACGCCGGCTCCAACCGCAAGGACGACAACTACATCCTGGCCAAGGCCCTGCCGGTGGAGGGCGGGATCAATCGCGTGGCCCTGCGCTCGACCCTGGCGGCCGGCCAGGTGGTCGTCACCGCCAAGGCCGAGGGCCTGAAGCCCGCCACGCTGACCCTCGACGCCGTGGCCGCTTCCGGCGAGGCGCCGCTCCTGCCCGTTAGCCTGGCGCGCGGCCCCACGCCCTCGACCCCGGCCTTCAAGGTCCGTCGCGATACGCTGAAGGCCGTGGAGATCACCGCGGGCTCGAACGCCGACAAGGCCGGCGCCACCGTCGACGACGACGAGGCCACCCACTGGGCCAGCGACGGCAAGCTGGAGAACGCCTGGATCGAGTACCGCCTGGCCAAGGCCCAGACGGTCGACGAGGTCACGCTGAAGCTGATCGGCTGGCGCCTGCGCTCCTATCCGCTGCGCATCACCCTTGACGGCAAGGTCGTCTACGAGGGCGAGGCGCCCAAGAGCCTGGGCTACGTGACCCTGCCGCTGAAGGCCGCCAAGGGCTCGCGCCTGCGCATCGCCCTGACCGGCGCCACCGCCGACCGCGACGGCTTCGGCAAGATCGTCGAGATCACCGGCGCCAAGGCCGGCTTCGACACCGGGGCCGAGAAGGTCAAGGCCGGCGGCGCGCTGGGGATCATCGAGGCGGAGATCTATCGCAAGCGGTGATGGGAGCGGCCGCCTGTCGGAATCCACCGAGCCTCCCCGCGAAAGCGGGGAGGGCCGGATCGCCTAGCCGAGGAAGGCGAAGAACCCGCCGATGATCGCGAGCAACACGGCCAGGACATTACGCAAGATCGCCAAACCCATTCCCCAAAGTACTCGTCAGCGAAGATCGAATATATCGCCGCGAAGCGCCCCCGCGAGATCACCCAGGAACATAAATTTCCCGTAATGATTTCGTATATTTAATCCACCTTTCAGGCGTTTAATTTGAGGTCGCGAGCGACCAGCGGCAAGACCTTCCCCGGGATTGAGGGGAAAGTTCATGTCCAAGTCCGTGTTGTTCGCCACCGCCGCCTTCATGTTGCTCGCCGCCGGCGCGGCCCAGGCCGCCGACAGCGCGCAAGCCGCCCAGACGCCGGTTCCGACCGGCCCGACCAGCGAAGCGCCGCTGGACGACGCGACCCAGAAGGGTGTGCTGATCTTCGTGCCGGACTTCTTCGCCAGCCTGCGCCCCAACACCGCGCTGGACATGGTCAACCGCCTGCCCGGCTTCGTGCTCAACGACGGCGCCGGCACGCGCGGCTTCGAGGGCGCGGTCGGCAACGTGCTGGTCAACAACAACCGCCCCGCCTCCAAGGCCGAGACCGGCTCCAACGTCCTGCAACGCACGCCCGCCAGCCAGGTCGAGCGCATCGAGCTGATCCGCGGCGGCGCGCCCGGCATCGACATGCAGGGCTATGGCGTGGTGGCCAACGTGATCCTCAAGAAGGGCGCGGTCCGCCAGTCGATCCTGACCCTCAACAGCCAGATCTTCGACGGCGGCCACGACGTGTGGGGCGGCTCCTACCAGTTCACCGCCCGCGACGGCGACAAGAGCTGGGGCGTCACCCTGTCGGACGGCACCAGCAGCAGCGACTCCAACGGCGCGGGCCGCTCGGTGCGCCGCGACGGCAGCGGCGCGGTGCTGCGCGACGAGGCCTTCCTGAACGACGGCTACGGCGGCGGCCGCTCGATCCGCGGCAACTACGCCGGCCCGCTGGCCGGCGGCAAGATCGACGCCACCGCCCGCTACGGCGTCAACGACTGGCAAGACTGGCAGGAACTGACCTCGCCGACCTCCAAGCGCCGCACCGCCTATGAAGAAGACACCCGCTCGGGGGAGCTGGGCCTGACCTACAGCCGCCCCCTGGCCCCGCGCTGGAACCTCGAAACCCGGGTGATGCACGAGTTCGAGAAGTTCGACAGCGAGGCCACCAGCGACGCCACGCTCAGCGGCGCGGTCAGCCCGCAGGAGCTGTTCGGGGCCGAGGGCGACTCCTCGGAGTCCATCCTGCGCGCCACCCTCCGCCACGAGCGCCGGCCCGGCCTGACCTTCGAGTTCGGCGGTGAGGTCGCCTACAACATGCTCGACGTGAAGCAGGCCTATTCGGTGGGCGGCGCGGCGGTCCCCCTGCCCTCGGCCTCGGTCAAGGTCGAGGAGACGCGCGGCGAGGCGTTCCTGAAGACCACCTGGCGGGTGAACCCCAAGCTGACCCTGGAGGGCGGCCTGCGGCTGGAGACCTCGACGATCAGCCAGGCCGGCGACGCCGACCAGGAGAAGAGCTTCTTCTACGCCAAGCCCCGCTTCCAGGCGACCTGGACGCCCAAGGCCGACCACCAGCTGCGCTTCCGCCTCGAGCGCGAACTGGGCCAGCTGGACTTCGGCGACTTCGCCGCCTCGGCCGAATTCGGCGACGGCACGGTCTATGGCGGCAATGTCGACCTGGAGCCCGAGCAGCGCTGGATCTCGGAGCTGACCTACGAGCGCCGCTTCTGGGGCGAGGGCGTGGTGTCGATCGGCTGGCGCCACGACGAGATCATCGGCGTCATCGACCGCCTGCCCCTGCCCGGCGGCCTGTCGGCGACCGGCAACATCGGCGACGGCACGCTCGACAAACTGTCGCTCAACATCGTCGTGCCCACCGACAAGCTGGGCGTGAAGGGCGGCCGCCTGACCTTCAAGAACGACTGGAACGAGACCCACGTCACCGACCCGACCGACCACAAGGACCGCCCGATCTCGCAGGTGCGCCCGACCCAGGCCAACATCGGCTTCCAGCAGGACCTGATGCGCGGCCAGGTGCAGTGGGGGATCAACTGGCTGCCGCTGCTGGGCCAGGGCACCTACGACCCCGACCAGACCAACAAGTGGCGCGGCGCGGCCTATTACGAGGCCTTCGCCGAGTACAAGCCGACCAACACCCTGGCCATCCGCGCCCAGCTGAACGTCTGGGACGACTTCGTCGTCACCCGCACGGTCTATGCCGACCGCGTCACCCGTCCGGTGCGCTACCAGGAAGTCCGCGACATCGATCCCAGGACCTTCGTCAGCCTGCGGGTGCGCAAGACGTTCTGACGGCCGCTGCGCGGCGCCCCCTCAGTCGCTCCGCGACAGCTCCCCCAGAGGGGGAGCATCTGCGGCGATAGATCCTCCCCTCTGGGGGAGGTGGCCCGGAGGGCCGGAGGGGGCCGCCGGCTGGCGGCTACTTCTTCAACCGCTCGATCAGCGCGGCCGTCGACGGATCATGCTGGCCGACCGCGCCGGCTTCCAGTTCCGGCAGGATGCGGTTCGCCATCACCTTGCCCAGCTCCACGCCCCACTGGTCGAAGCTGTTGATCCCCCAGATCACGCCTTCGACGAAGGTCTTGTGCTCGTAGAGGGCGATCAGGGCGCCGAAGGTCTGGGGCGTCAGGCGGTCGAGCAGCACCAGCGTCGAGGGGCGGTTGCCGGCGAAGGTGCGTTGCGGGGCCAGGGTGGCGATCTCGTCTTGCGAGACACCCTTGGCGGTCAGCTCGGCCACGACGTCCTCGGTGGTGCGGCCCACCATGAAGGCCTCGGCCTGCGCGAGCAGGTTCGACAGCAGCTTCTCATGCATGCCGGCCGGGCCTTCATCCGACTTGGCCAGGCCGATCAGCTCCATCGGGGTGATGTCGGTCCCCTGGTGCATGCACTGGAAGTAGGCGTGCTGGACGTTGGTGCCTTCGTCGCCGAACACGACCGTGGCGGTGCCGCGCTGGGCGGGTTTGCCGTCCGGGCCGACCGACTTGCCGTTGCTCTCCATCTCCAACTGCTGGAGGAACGAGGCCAGGCGGCGCAGGCGGTGCGAGTACGGAACGACCGAGCGGGCCCGACGGTCCAGCCCGTTGCGGTTGAAGATCTGGGCCAGGGCCACCAGCACCGGGGCGTTCTTCTCCAGCGGAGCCGAAGCGAAGTGGGCGTCCATCTCGGCCGCCCCGTCGAGGAAGCCCTGGAACACGTCCCAGCCGGCGGCGACGGCCACCGACAGGCTGACCGCCGACCACAGCGAATAGCGGCCGCCGACCCAGTCCCAGAAGCCGAACACCCGCTCGTCGGCCACCCCGAAAGCCGAGGTCTTGTCGAGCGCGGTCGACACGGCGGCCAGGTGGGCGTTGGCCCCCTCTTCACCGAGCGCCGCGACCAGCCAGGCGCGGGCGGCGGCGGCGTTGGACATGGTCTCCTGGGTGGTGAAGGTCTTGGAGACCACCACCACCAGGGTCTCTTCCGGATCGAGATCGGCCGTGGTCAGCAGGAACTCGGCGCCGTCCACATTGGCCACGAAGCGCAGGTCGATTTCGGGCTTCACCGGACGCAGGGCGTCCCACAGCAGGCGCGGGCCAAGGTCGCTGCCGCCGATGCCGATGTGCAGGATCGCCTTGAAGGGCTTGCCCGTGGCGCCCTTGATCTCGCCCGAGCGGACGGCGTCGGCGAAGGCCTTCATCCGGCTGCGGACGACCTCGACATCGGCCATCACCGGAACGCCCTGGGCCTTGATGTCGGCGTTGCTCCTGGCCCGCAGGGCCACGTGCAGCACGGCGCGGCCTTCGGAGCTGTTGATCGCCTCGCCGCCCAGCATGCGGGCGCGGGCGGCCTCGACGCCGGCGGCGTGGGCCAGGTCGAGCGCGGCCTCCAGGCCGGCCTCGTCCCAGGCCTGCTTGGAAAGGTCCAGATGCAGGCCGGCGACGTCGAGCGTCAGGGTTTCCAGGCGCTGGGGCTCGGTGTCGAAGAACTCGACGATGCGCTTCTCCCCGGCGGCCTTGGCGGCGGTTTCCAGGCGGGTCCAGGCGGCGTCGAGATCGGACACTAGCGTCTCCATGTCTTGTGTGGCGCGTGGCGGCCGCCGAAACCGGCGTCCACTTTCGGCTGCCGCGCTTGTAGTAAAACGGCGTTTACGGCCCCGGGATTACCAAAGGTCAGTCTCGGCGTCATGAATACCAATGACGTTTTTCGCGAGGAGTTTGCGATGTCCTGCGACGCGGTCGCCTTTTCCGCCATGCTGTGGCTGGCCTCGACCGGTTCGGCGGCGCCGGTGAACCAGGCCCCGGCGGTCGTGCAGCCCGGCCAGGCCCCGCCGTCGGTGGCCGGCGAGCCGCTGTTCATCGACATCGTCAAGCGCGCCGGCGCCCTGAAGGCCCGCGTCGAGGGCTATCGCGAGGCCCTGCCCAAGGATCCCGCCGCCCCGGCCGTGGCCCTGCCGGGCTTTGCCGCCTTCAAGGCCGAGATCGAGGCCCTGTCGGCGCTGGACATGAAGGGCCACGTCACCCTCAAGGAGCGCGGCGCGGTCGACGACCTGAAGTGCATCCTGCGCGGCATCAGCCAGGACCTGCCCGAGAAACTGACGGCCATGGCCGACGCCAAGACCGTCAAGACCCAAGACCAGGCCCTACGCGACATGGTCTACCTGCTGAACGACAACGTCGAGGTGATCACGGCCCCGCCGCAGCCGGCGGCGTAGTGCGTCCTTCGAGGTTCGCCTGCGGCTCGCACCTCAGGATGAGGATGTCAGTGCAATGAATTCCTCATCCTGAGGCGCCCGCGAGAGCGGGCCTCGAAGGACGCAAGGCGCCTCAGGCGTCCTTGTACTTCACCGCGCAGCCGTAGGGCTGGCTGGCCGGCACGGCGACCTTGCGGCCGGCCTTGAGGTCCGACAGCGCCGCGGCGACGTAGTTCTTGGCCGTGGCGATGTCCTCGGGCTTGCTGGACGGCTTGTCGTCGATGGCGCCCTGGTAGACCAGCTGGCCGGCCGGATCGATGACGTACATGTGCGGGGTGGTCTTGGCCTTGTAGGCGGTGGCCACCACGCCCTCGGGGTCGAGCAGCAGGGTGGTCGGCTTGGCGCCCTTGGCGCTCATCCAGGTCTTGGCCTGGGCGCCGTCGGCGAAATAGCCCTGCTTGCCGGGGGCCGAGGAGGCGACGCTGAGCCAGACCACGCCGTCGGCTGTGGCGGCCTGCTGCAGGCCCTGCATGTTGCCCGAGTAGTGCTTCTTCACATAGGGGCAGCCCTCGTTGACCCATTCGAGCACGACGGTCTTGCCCTTGAACTCGGCCAGCGACCGGGTCTTGCCGTCGATGTCCCTGGCGGTGAAAGCCGGCGCGGGCGCGGCGAACGCCAGGCTGGGAGCGAGCACGACCAGCGGGGCGCTGGCGACGATCAGGCGACGGGTGATCATGGGAACCTCCGGAAGCGGGATGGCCGGTGTTGCGAGATGCTCTCACGGATCGCCCTGCGGTGGAACAGCGCAGCGGACGCGCAATCCTTTGTCTTACGACCGCAAGCTTGGCCTTGAAGGCTTGATCCGCCGCATTTCGGCCGCCAGAAGACGGCATCGCTTCGCCGCTTTCCTCCCGCCCCGCACGATCATGACGCTCGCCTCCAAGCTTTCGCTCGCCGCCGCCCTCGCCCTGGGCATGATCCTGGCCGGGTGCACGACGACCAAGGAGACGACCGTCTTCGTACCGGTGGTCGCCCCGACCCCGCCCAGCTCGCTGACGCCGCAGCCGGTGATGCTGTTCAACCAGTCCAAGGAGGGCCGCAAGCTCTTCACCCTGGAGGCCGAGTTCCCCTACTGCGACGTCGAGACGGGCAAGGTGATCGTCGTGCCGCGCTGGTACGTCACCGACTTCGCAAGCGTGCCGTGGTACGGCCAGGGCTTCATCGACCCGCAGGGCCCGACGGCGCGCGCCGCCATCGTCCACGACTGGCTCTATGCGGTGGGCGAGCCGGGCAAGCGGGCCGAGGCCGACGCCATCTTCCTGCGCGCCATGCTGCGCTACGGGGTCAAGCCGTTCCAGGCCAACCTGGCCTACCAGGCGGTGAAGACCGGCGGCGAGAAGGGCTACGGCCTGCCGGGCGACTGGCGGTTCATCGATCCGCGCCGCCAGGCCGTCAACCAGCCCCCGCCCTTCGCCAAGCCCAGGACCGGCGCGGTCAAGGTCATGCCGCGCTGCCAGGGCTTCGAGGCCCTGATCCAGACCGGCTGGCGAGCCTATCCCCTGCCCAAGCCGGTCGTCGCCGCCCCGCCGCCGGTGACCACCACCCGCACGCCGATGGACGGCGTGAAGGAACGCCTGCCCTGGGGCGGCAAGAAGAAGTGACGCCCAGCGCCGTCGGCGGCCATTGCCGAGCTTGACCACAGGTCGTACGCCTGGGTCATGCTCGACTTCCTGTGGACCGTGCGGGGCTCGATCCCGCTGAACCCGAACGTCTCCTACGCGGCGACGCTCGACCGGGTCGTCACCCTGCTCGAGCGGCAGAGAAAGCAGCCCGCGCGACGCGGCCACGACCTCGTCACCTTCGACATGCCCTTCTGGGAGCGCAAGCAAGGCTGGCAAGCCCTGCTCATCTTCAACCACGGCCGCTTCTGGACCGAGCACGGCCTAGACGGGCGCGTGCTGCGCTACAGGCTGAACTGCCTGCACCTTTTCGCCGCCTGCGTGATGTTCGCGGTCGGCCTTGCCGCGCTCACCCTGGTCGCCGGATCGGCGCAAGGCGACGTCGCCTACAACGGCGCCTGGCTGTTTGCGCTGTTCTACGCCGTGAACTATCTGGTCGCCTGGGTTCGGGCCGGCCGGGTGATCCGCGACGCCGTCGGCCGGCGCTAGGGCGCCGGCTGCTCTTGCTCAGCCGACCGCCTTGGCCGCCGCCAGCCGCAGGCCCAGACCCACGAACAGCGCGCCCATGGCCCGCTGCAGCCACAGCGCCACTCTGGCGTTGCGGCGCAGGCCCGCCGTCAGCCGCGCGGCCAGCACGACCAGGACGAGGTTGATGAGGATCGCCAGCACGTTGCTGGTCACGCCCAGCAGGATCAGCTGCGCGGTCGGATGGCCGGCGGCCGGCTCGACGAACTGCGGCAGCAGGGCGACGTAGAACACCGCCACCTTGGGATTGAGCACGTCGCTCCAGAACCCTTGCCAGAAAACGGCCCGCAGGCTGCGCCCGCGCAGCTCGCCGCCGGCCAGCTCGCTCGTCGCCGTCCGGCTGAACAGGGCGCGCACGCCGAGATAGACGAGATAGGCGGCGCCGGCCCATTTGACGACCAGGAACGCCGTGGCCGAGGCCAGCAGCAGCGCCGACAGTCCCGCCACCGCCGCGGCCAGGTGCACATAGGCGCCGGCGTTGATCCCCAGCGCGGCCATGACGCCCGCACGCCGCCCTGGGCCAGGGTGCGGGTCAGCATGTAGGCCATGTCGGGTCCGGGCACGAGCACCAGGACGATGCTGGCGGCCACGAACAGCAGGTAGGCGTGCGGGCTCATGCCCTCACGATCGCCTACCCGCCTCGCATTGCAACCGAAGATCGCACGGCGCCGCCGGGCGAGCGTCGACCGCTCAGCCCTTGGCCGCCTTTTCCACCGCTTCGATCACCAGGCCTTCGGTCAGGAGTTGGGGCAGGATGACCGGCGCGCCGGCGCCCTTGGGATAGACGAGATACAGCGGCACGCCCGCGCGGCCATGCTCGGCAAGCGCCGCGGCGATGGTCGCGTCGCGCTTGGTCCAGTCGGCCTTCAGCAGCACGGCGTTCTGGGCCTTGAAGGCGTCGGCCAGGCGCGGGCCGGCCAGGGCGGTCTTCTCGTTGACCTTGCAGGTCACGCACCAGTCGGCGGTGAAGTCGACCATCACCACCTTGCCTTCGGCCTGCAGCGTGGCGACGCGCTCGGGGCTCCAGGGCTCGGCGGCAAGGCCGGGACCGGCAACTTCGGCGGCCTGCGGACCGGCGGCGGGAACGGGCGCCTTCAAGGCGCCGACCGTCAGGGCGACGCCGCCGGCGAGACCCGCAAGCGCGAAGCCGAAGGCGACCAGCGGGGCCTTGCCGGCGAACCTGCGGGCCTCGCCCAGGCCATAGGCCCAGGCGGCGAAGGCGACCAGCACGGCGGCCGCCAGCAGCAGGGCCAGGGCGATGCCGCCGGCCTGCTGGCTGAACACCCAGACCAGCCACGCGGCCGCGCCGTACATCGGAAAGGCCAGGGCGTGCTTGAGCACGTCCATCCAGGCGCCGGGCCTGGGCAGCTTCTTCAAGAGGCCCGGCGCGAAGGCCAGGATCACGAAGGGCGCGGCGAAGCCGATCGCCAGGGCCAGGAACACCAGCAGGGCGAAGGCCGGCGGCTGGGTCAGGGCGAAGCCGAGGGCGCCGGCCATGAACGGCGCGGTGCAGGGGGCGGCGACGATCACCGCCAGGGCGCCGGTCAGGAAGGCCCCGGCCAGGCCCGAGCCGGCCGAGACGCCGCCGGCCGCGCCCTGCACGGCCGCGCCGACCTCGAACACGCCCGACAGGTTCAGCGCCACCAGCAGCATCAGCAGCGACAGCACGGCGACCACCGCCGGCGACTGCAGCTGGAAGCCCCAGCCCACGGCCTCGCCGCCGGCGCGCACCGCGATCAGCAGGCCGGCCAGGGCCAGGAACGTGGCCACGACGCCGAAGAGGAACGCCAGGCCCTGGGCGCGGGTCTTGCCGGCGTCGTGGGCGTGGGCGGCCAGGCTGGCGGCCTTCATCGACAGCACCGGGAAGACGCACGGCATCAGATTGAGGATCAGGCCGCCGAGAAAGGCGAACAGCAGGGCGACCGGCAGGCCGCCGACGCCCGAAGCATCGGCCGCAGCGCCGCTGGAGGCCTGCGAGCCGCCGGTCGAACCGGCGCCGGCCGCGGGAAGCGAGCCTAGCCCTACAGAGCCTGCTGGCGTCTCGCCGGGCGTGGCGGTGATCTCGTAGGAGCCGCCCTTGAGGGCCAGCACGCCCGACAGCTCGGTCGGCGCCTCGGTGGCCTCGGGGCCGAAATCGAAGCCGGCGGTCAGCGACAGGGTCAGGCCTTCGGGCCCGCGTTCGATCGTCTGGGGCGCGGCGTGGTCGATGGCCTTGCCCGAATAGGGAAAGAAGTAGGCCTCGGCGAAATCGGCGCCCTTCAGGGCCGCGCCGGTCACCGACAGCTTCAGAGTCTCGCCGTCCTTCTTCCACGTGGCCTTCAGGCCGGCGGGCTTGGGGGCGGCGGCCAGCACCTTGCCGACCGTCTCGCCCCACTTGGGATCGGGCTTGGCCGGACCGGCGACAACCGGCAGCGACAGGGTCACCACCGCGTCCTCGGGCACGCAGATCTCTTCGCAGACCAGGAAGGCGGCGGCCGCCTGCAGGGTCACGGTCTGGCCCGGCTTGGCCGAGGCCGGCACGGTGATCGGCACGGGCAGCAGCACCTCGCCGCTATAGGCGTAGTCCTGCAGCGGCCCGACCCGCACGCGCTCGGGCGTCGGCCAGACGATGTCGCCGGCGGTCCAGCCCGCGGGCAGGGTCCAGACGATCTTGGTGGCGTCGCCCGCGTCGCCGGGATTGCGCCAGTAGGTGTGCCAGTGGGGCTGGATCTTCTGGCGCAGGGCCACGAACACCGTCGAGCCGGGCACGGCGGCGGCCTCCTGCGAAACCAGCTCGACCTCGATATGGCCGGTCTTGACCACCTCGGCGCTTGCGGGCGAGGCGGCGGCGGCGAGAAGGGCCAGCGGGGCCAGGACGGCGGCGAACAACCTGCGCAACAGCATCGGCGACCTTGCAAAGAAACTTCGCGATGACACATGGCCCGTGCGCGCGCTCTCGACAACCTTCAAGGCGCCGTGGTCAGGTCGTCACCTGCTTCGACAGGAGAGCACGCGTGCCCGCATCGTTCGACGAGATCCAGATCGGCCAGGTGGTGACGCTGGGCGCGACGGTGGTGGACGAGAAGGCGCTGGACGTCTTCATCGCCGCCTTCCAGCCCGGCTGGGACCCGTCGCTGGGCGCGCCGGACGCCATGGTCTTCGCGATCTGGACCCGCCTGGACGCCGAGGCCAGCGCCGACTGGCCGCAGACCAAGCGGGTGGGCGTCGACGCCCTGCGCTGGCTGCGCAACCCGCCGGCCGGCGAACTGCTGCGCGGACGCATGACGGTGATGGGCAAGGATCCGGTCGGCGAGGGCAAGGGCATCGTCATCGCCCAGCAGGACCTGCTCGACGAGGCTGGGCGCCTGGTCTTCTCCTGCCTGACGCGGAGCATCTTCGCGCGCTGACGAGACCCCCTCAGTCGGCTTCGCCGACAGCTCCCCCAGAGGGGGAGCATCTGGGCGCATGGATCCTCCCCCTCTGGGGGAGGTAGACCGAAGGGCCGGAGGGGGCCTTAAGCCGCCGTCGGGGTCGCGGTCTCGCGGGCCAGCAGCACGTGCACGGCGTCGGCCGAGCGGGCCTGGCGCAGCTGCTCGCGCAGTTCGGGCTGGCGCAGCATGCGCGAGACGCGGGCCAGCGCCCGCAGGTGCTGGGTGTTGGCCTCGGGCGGGGCGAACAGGGCCAGGAACAGGTCGACCGGCTTGTCGTCCAGCGCGTCGAAGGCCACGGGGGTCTCCAGGCGCACGAAAACGGCGCGCACCCGGTCCAGGCCCGGCACGCGGGCATGCGGCAGGGCCACGCCCTGGCCGACGCCGGTCGAACCGGCCGCCTCACGCTCGATCAGCCCGTCGAGGGCGATGTCGGAATCGATGCCGAGCACACGGCCGGCGAAGTCGGCGATGACGCCGAGAACCTGGCGCTTGTCCTTGGCGCTGACGCGCAGCGTCACCGCCCCGTGGTCCAGAAGATCGCCGATAGTCATGGACTTCAACTAGCTCGCTCTATACCGGCCGCCGAAAGCTCGGCCGCCGCGGTCCCGAAACGCGCCGGGACCGCTTAGGCTCCAGCTAGCTCAAGGTCGAGCCGTTTCCGTTCAGCGACTTGGTGCGCTCGGGGTCGATCCAGCCGATATTTCCGTCCGGCCGGCGGTAGACCACCGACAATCCGCCGTGGGCGGCGTTCCTAAACACGATTGCCTGGGACTCGGTCAAGTCCAGTTCCATGACAGCCATGGAAACGGTCATCGTCTTCAGCGAGGCCTGGGTTTCGGCGATCACCATGGCCGACGGGGCGCCGGCGGGGTGGTTCTCCTCGATCGACCAGTCCTCGTCCTCGTGGTCGTCCTCGGGCGCGCGCAGCACGTAGAAGGCGGCGTTCTCGGCCTGCTTGGCGGTCGCCGCCTCGGTATGGCTCTTCAGGCGTCGCTTGTAGCGCCTTATGCGCGTCTCGATCTTGGCCAGGGCCTGGTCGAACGCCATGTGGGCGTCGCCGCCGGAGCCGTGGCTCAGAAGCTGCTGGCCCGAAGCCAGCTTTACCGAACAATCGACACGGAAGGCGTAGCCCTCCTTGCTGATCACGACGTCGGCGTCACCGCCTCGGTCGAAATACTTGCCGATGCTCAGGGCGATTTCGTCGGCGACTCGCGCTCGCAGAGCCTCACCAACGTCGACATGCTTGCCGGAGATTTGGACTTGCATGCCCTATCAACGCGCCGGTCTGGGGGCGGTGTCAAGCGGGAGCAAAAGGGCCTCAGAAGAGTCCCGAAAAGACCCCGATCAGCCTCTTGACGGCGGCGGTCACGACACCGGCGCTGAGGAACAGCAGCGCGGCGCTGGCGGTCGCCATCAGGTAGCCGAGCAGGGCCAGCAGGCCGTCGCGCTGCAGCAGGGCCAGGGCCAGAACCGCCACGGTCGCGCCAGGGGCCAGATTTCCAAGGGGAATCGGCAGCACCAGCACCAGCGCCAGCAGGGTGCAGACCACGCCGATGAAGCGCTCGCCGCCCGCCGCGAACAGAAAGCCCAGCCTTGGCCGCGTCACCACCTCCAGGCGGCGCAGAACCGGCGTGATGCGCCTGAAAAGCCCCCTTAGGTCGTCGCGCTTAAGGGGTTTTTCCAGCACGCCGCGCGGCAGCCACGGCGCATTGGCGCCCCAGGCGATCTGCGGGGCCAGCAGCAGAATCGGCAGCGACAGGAGCGTCGACGAGCCCGGCGGCAGCGGCAGGCAGTTGAGCAGGCCGAACACCAGCAGCGTGGCCCCGAAGGCGCGGCTGTCGAAGGCGTCCAGCATCTGGCGGACGGTCAGCACCGGGCGCGGGTCCTCGCCGAACCCCTCGATCACGTCTGACAGCTTCTCGTCGCTCATTCCCGGCCCTGTTTCGACAGGGAGGTATAACGCAGGACGAGACGAATCCGCTTGCGCGAAAACGTCGCTGTTCGACGGGGCGCGCGCCGGCTAGGCGGTTTCCTTGATCAGGCGGCGGCGCTCGACCGACGAGGGGATGCGCATGGCCTCGCGGTACTTGGCGACCGTGCGGCGGGCGATGTCGACGCCCGCGGCCTTGAGGATCTCGACGATGCGGTCGTCGGAATGGACGTCGCCTTCGGTCTTCTCGGCGTCGACCAGGCCCTTAATCTTGTGGCGCACGCTGGCGGCCGAGTGAGCCTCGCCGCCCTCCGACGACTGGATGGCCGAGGTGAAGAAGAACTTCAGCTCGAACACCCCGCGCGGGGTGGACACGTACTTGTTGGAGGTGACCCGGCTGACCGTGCTCTCGTGCATGCCGATGGCGTCGGCGACGGTCTTCAGGTTCAGCGGCCGCAGGTGCTCGACGCCATAGGCCAGGAAGCCGTCCTGCTGGCGCACGATCTCGCTGGCCACCTTGAGGATGGTCTTGGCCCGCTGGTCGAGGCTTTTGACCAGCCAGTTGGCGCTGGCGAAGCTGTCGGAAACGAAGGTCTTTTCCTGGTCGCTGCGCGCGCCCTTGGAGACGCGGGCGTGATAGCGCTGGTCGACCAGCACGCGCGGCAGGGTGTCGGTGTTCAGCTCGACATGCCACATGCCGCCCAGGCCCTCGCGCACATGGACGTCGGGCACCAGGGTCTGGGGCGGATCGCTGTGGAAGGCCGCGCCCGGACGGGGCGTCAGGCCGCGGACCTCGGCGATCATCTCGCGCAGGTCCTCGTCGTCGACGCCGCAGATCTTGCGCAAGGCGGCAAGGTCGCGGCGCGCCAGCAGGTCGAGATTGTCGAGCAGGGCGGCGATGGCCGGATCGTAGCGGTTGGCGTCGCGCAGCTGCAGCTCCAGGCACTCGCGCACGTCGCGGGCGGCCACGCCGCAGGGCTCGAAGCCCTGGACGACCTTGAGCACGGCCTCGACGCGGTCGAACCCGCAGCCCAGGCGCTCGGCGATCTCCCACAGATCGGCGCGCAGGTAGCCGGCGGCGTCGACGGCGTCGATCAGGATGGCGGCGATGGCCTCGTCGGCGGGCGACAGGCCGGCCAGCAGCAGTTGGCCGTTCAGGTGCTCGGCCAGGGTCTCGGAACGGTTCAGGGCGCCTTCGAAATTGTCGTCGCCCTCGAAGCTGCCGCCGCCGCCGGCGCGCGACCAGTCGATCTGGCCGCCGGCGTGCTCGGCGCCAAAGCCCTCGCCATCGCCCGTGGCGCGCTCGCCGGGCGAGACGTCGTCGCCGGGCGCATCCATCTCGCGATTGGCCGAGGCGTCCGAGACGCTCTCCATGCCCAGGTTCTCGACGGCGCGGTCGGGCTCGCCGTCGCGCTCGACCTCGCGGTCGCTGTCGTCGCGCTGCAGCAGCGGATTGCGTTCGAGCTCGGCCTCGACGAAGGCTTCCAGCTCGATGTTCGACAGCTGCAGAAGCTTGATCGCCTGCTGCAGTTGCGGAGTGATGACAAGGCCCTGGCCCTGCCGGATATCGAGTCTGGGGCTGAGCGCCAACGCGCCCTCCTGGCAAATCGAACGGAAGTTACGATCGCCATTGAAAGGCCGGTCTGGTTAACGGGGCGCGAACGCCTGCAAATATCGGGCCGGTGCGACCATCCGTCCGCGAAAAAAGAAAAAGGCCTTGCTGGGCAAGGCCTTTCTCAAGGTCGGCGCGCGCCTGGACGGCGCCGCAATCCTGTCCGAACCGTTTAAGACCGGTCGGCGAAGCTGTCGCCCAGGTAAACCCGGCGCACTTCGGGGTTGTCGACGATCTCCTTGGGAGAGCCTTCGAACAGCACCTCGCCGGCGGCGATGATCGAGGCCCGGTCCACCATGTCCAGCGTCTCGCGGACGTTGTGGTCGGTGATCAGGATGCCGATGCCGCGGTTCTTGAGGTAGTTCACGACCTCGCGGATGTCGGAGATCGCCAGCGGGTCGATGCCGGCGAACGGCTCGTCCAGCAGCATGAACGACGGCTCACTGGCCAGGGCGCGGGCGATTTCGACGCGGCGACGCTCGCCGCCCGACAGGGCCACGGCCGGCGACTTGCGGATGTGGGTGATCCGCAGCTCCTCGAGGATGTTGGTCACCGTCTCGCGGGCCACGCGCTGGTTTTTCTGGCGCATCTCGACCACGGCCATGACGTTCTGCTCGACCGTCATGCCGCGGAAGATCGAGGCTTCCTGCGGCAGGTAGCCGACGCCGAGGCGGGCGCGCTGGAACATCGGCTGGGCCGTGATGTCCTCGCCGTCGAGATAGATCGCGCCGTAGTCGGCGGCGATCAGGCCGGTGACCATGTAGAAGGTCGTGGTCTTGCCCGCGCCGTTGGGGCCCAGCAGGCCGACCACCTCGCCGCGCTTGAGGCGCAGCGAGACGTTCTTGACCACCGGCCGGTCGCCGAAGGTCTTGCCGACGCCGTCGACATAGAGACCGTCCTCGGTCGCGCCGCCGCCCAGAGTGTTGAACTGCATCAGGGCTCTCAGGGCTTGGGCTTGTTGGCGTCGTCCGAGGTGCTCGGATAGACCACGGCGCGCACGCGGTTCTTCTTGCCCGCGCCCTTGGTGGTGGATTCCATCCGCACGTCGTTGGTCTTGGTGTTGACCACCATGCGATCGCCGCGGGCCACGTCCTGGCCTTGGATGGCGATGACGTTGCCGGTCACCACGATGGTGTTGGAGGCGTAGTCGTAGGTCGCCCGGTCGCCGCGCACGGTCTGCTTGGGCGTGACGTAGAACACCTCGCCCTCGGCCTCGACCCGGTCGACGTTGCCGCAGCCGCTGCCGTCGCCGGTCTTGGCCTTCTTCTGATTGTAGAGGGTCATCTTGGCGGCGCGCAGGCGCGAGGTCTCCTGCAGCACCTCGACGGCGCCGCGGAAGATCGTCTTGCACTGGCTGGAGATGGTCTCTTGCTCGTCGGCCGAGATGTCGACCGGGGCGCTGGAGCTGTTCTGCGCCAGGGCCGGAGCGGCCGTCAGGCCGCCCAGGAGGCTCGCGGCGATAGCGACCGCCATTGCTCGTTTCATCGACCTCGCCCTCATCTGTCGCATCGTCCTCTAGTTCCCGTCGCCGTCGACGCGGTCCAGGCGCGTTTTCACGCCGCCCCGGAAAACGATGCGGTCGCCCTTGTCATATACGGAATAAGCGTTGGATTTCACCTGTCCTGTGGGGCCTTCGCCCTGCAGCAGGGTTTCACCGGTGATCACGCCGGTCTTGGTGTCGACGAAAGCCTCGTCCGACGCGAAGCGATAGCCGCCGCCGTCGTCCATGCGCACGTCGCCGCGCAGCACCAGCTTGAGATTGTCCTCGCGATAGACGCCGTTCTTGGCGGTGACCCGCGTGGGCTTGGGCTCGTCGGTGCCCAGGGTCAAGGTCGGGTCGTCCAGCAGCACGCGCTTGAGGTCGGCGTCGTCGCGGATCGCCGAACGGGCGGTGATCAGGAAGGCGCGGCCTTCGCTGGACTGGCCGTAGAAGCGCGGATTGAGCATGCGGATCTGGGCCTGGGGCCGTTCGGGACCACGCTCGGCGGCGGTCACGGTGCGCCAGATCACCTGGCCGGTCGCCGCCCCCAGCAGGCCGACGATGGCCACCGGCAGCAGCAGGCGCGCGCTGCGGACCACGCGCGAACGACGGCGCCAGCGCCGCAGATCGCGCTTGAAGCCGCCCCTCATCGCCACGTCCGCCACCGGTCTTCTCCCTTAAGCGTGCGCGAAGATATCGACGTCTTCCCAGCCGGCCAGGTCGAGCGCGGCGCGGTGGGGCAGATAGTCGAAGGCGGCCTGGGCCAGGGCCATGCGGCCCTCGCGCACCAGCATGGCGTTCAAACGCTCGCGCAGGCCATGCAGATGCAGGACGTCCGAGGCGGCGTAGGCCACCTGCTCGGGGCTCAGCGAATCAGCGCCCCAGTCCGAGCTCTGCTGGGCCTTGGACAGCTCCACGCCCATCAGCTCGCGCGTCACGTCCTTGAGGCCGTGGCGGTCGGTATAGGTGCGGGCGAGCTTGGAGGCGATCTTCGTGCAGTACACGGGGGCCGTCATGACGCCCAGATGCAGCAGGAACATGGCGATGTCGAAGCGGCCGAAGTGGAAAAGCTTCAGCACGGCCGGATCGGCCAGCAGCTTCTTCAGGTTCGGCGCGTGATAGGTCGAGCGGTCCAGGCGAACCACGTGGGCGTCGCCGTCGCCGGACGACAGCTGCACGACGCACAGCGGATCGCGCCCGAGGCGCAGGCCCATGGTTTCCGAATCGATGGCGATCGCGGTCGCCCCGGCGAACACGCCGTCGGGCAGATCGCCTTCATGAACAAAGCTGGCCAAGTGTCTCTCGTCTCCACGCGTCGGCGTCGTCGCGACCGGCGCCGCTCCGACGTCTTATAGTGGAGCGTCGGCGATGCACGCCAGATGAACGGAGTATCTATTGTAAGGAAAGCTTGGCGCCACCCGCTCTCCGCATGCTTGCGAGAGGGGTGGTGCCCAGGAGAGGACTCGAACCTCCACGACCTTTCGGTCACTGGCACCTGAAGCCAGCGCGTCTACCAATTCCGCCACCTGGGCCCGCGGCGCAACCCGTTGGGCCGCTGCGAGGGCCGGACGTTTATGCAATGGTTCCGGCGGCGTCAATCGCATTTCTCACTTTTCTTGCGAACATCCCCAGGCTCGTCTAATCCCCCTTCATCGCAGCGACGAGGAATGAAGATGCAGGGTCTGGTCACGGTGTTCGGCGGCTCGGGCTTCGTAGGAAGCCAGGTGGTGCGCGCCCTCGCCAAGTCGGGCTATCGCGTGCGCGTGGCCGTGCGTCAGCCCAATCTCGCCTATCGCATGCGCATGCTGGGCGATGTCGGCCAGATCGAGGTGATCCAGGCCAACGTCCGCAACGCCGCCTCGGTGGCCCGCGCGCTCGAAGGCGCCGAAGCGGCCGTCAACCTGGTGGGCGTGCTGTGGGAAAGCGGCCGCCAGCAGTTCCAGAGCCTGCACGCCATGGGCGCCAAGACCGTGGCCGAACAGGCGACCGCCGCCGGCGTGAAGCGCCTGGTGCAGGTCTCGGCCATCGGCGCCGACGCCGATTCGGCCGCCAAGTACGCCCGCACCAAGGCCGAGGGCGAAGCGGCCGTCCGCGCCGCCTTCCCGACCGCCACCATCGTGCGCCCGTCGGTCGTGTTCGGCCAGGAAGACAAGTTCTTCAACAAGTTCGGCCAGCTGGCCGCCAGCGCCCCGGCCCTGCCGCTGGTCGGCGGCGGCGCCACCAAGTTCCAGCCGGTGTTCGTCGGCGACGTCGCCGCCGCGATCGCCAAGATCATCGCCACGCCGGGCGCGCAGGGCCAGACCTTCGAACTGGGCGGCCCGGCCGTCTACACGTTCAAGGAACTGCTCGAGCTCGTCCTGACCGAGACCGGCCGCGCCCGCGTCCTGGCGCCCCTGCCCTGGCCGATCGCCGGCCTGGTGGGCAAGCTGGGCGACATCCAGGCTTCGATCCTGCCGCTGGCCCCGCCGCTGACCACCGACCAGGTCGCCCTGCTGAAGGCCGGCGACAACGTCGTCGCGCCGGGCGCCAAGGGCCTGGCCGACCTCGGCATCGTCCCGACCGCCGTCGAAGCCGTCGTGCCGTCCTACCTCTACCGCTACCGCAAGGGCGGCCAGTACGCCCCGACCCCGGCCGGCGCCTTCTAGGCGTCCAGCCAGGACCGAAACGACAAACCCCGCGCCGGTCGCCCGGCGCGGGGTTTTTCTTTCTCGGGCCGGCTTCTGGCCGGGCCTCAGGCCATCGACGGCCGGGTCACGGTCAGCAGCGCCACGAAGTCGGGATCGACGACCACCGCCTCCTCTTCGGCCAGCTGGTACTCGCCAGGCTCGCCGACCTCGACGGCCTCCAGCATCGGGGCCATGACGAAGGCCTCGTCCAGGCCCGGCGCGTCGATGACGATGCCGTCCTCGGGATCGCACGACACCACCCGGCCGAACACCTGGCGACGCCCCAGCAGCCTCTGCTCGCCGTCGAGATAGGTCAGCCCGACCAGCAGGGTCGAGCCGACCAGGTCGCCGGCCAGCTCCTCGTCCCAGTCGCCGCCGCCGGAGCTTTCGAAAAGGCCGGCCATCAGCGCGGGATGTACAGCAGCGCCAGGCCGACCACGCCGACGGCGATCCGCCAGTAGGCGAACGGCGCAAAGCCGTGGCGGGTGATGAAGTTCAGCACCGTCTTGACCACGAACACGCCCGAGATCAGCGCGGCGACGAAGCCCAGGCCGATCATGCCCATGTCCTTGGTGCTGAGCTGGTCGATGTTCTTGTAGAGGTCGTAGGCGAAGGCGCCGGCCATGGTCGGCATCGCCAGGAAGAAGCTGAACTCCGCGGCCGAGCGCTTGTCGCACTTCAGCAGCAGGGCGCCGGCGATGGTCGCCCCCGAGCGCGAGACGCCGGGCACCAGGGCCAGACACTGGAAGAGGCCGATGATGAAGGCCGTCTTCAGCGGATAGTCGGCGACGTCGGTGTGCTTGGGCTCGAACTTCATGCGGTCCAGGCCCAGCAGGATGAAGCCGCCGATGATCAGGGTCGTGCACACCAGGGCCGGGCTCTCGTAGAGCACGGCCTTGATGAAGTCGTGGGCCAGGACGCCGACGAACACCGCCGGCAGGAAGGCCAGCAGGATGCCGATGACGAACCGGCGCGAACCCGGATTGGTCGGCAGGGTGGTCAGAAGCCCCCACAGACGCCCGAAGTAGACGCTGGTGATCGCCAGGATGGCGCCCAGCTGGATCAGCACCTGGAAGGTGTTGCCCGGGCTGTGGAAGCCCAGGAAGTGGCCGACCAGCAGCAAGTGCCCGGTCGACGAGACGGGAATGAACTCGGTCAGGCCCTCGATCAGGCCCAACACGATCGCGATCAGCCAATCCGGCATGTCATCCCCTTGTGAAACAAGCGCTTGAGGGTGGAAGCGGGCGTGCGCCCGACACGGTAAAGAAAGGGTTTATCCAAAAAGTGGACCAATTTAGGGCATAACTGCGAGTCGCTCGCAATGACCCTGGCGTCATCGCGGATATATTCGTCCAATATTTTTACCACCGCATTCTTATTGCCCTGAAGAGTCCGTATGAGGCCCTCGCAAGCAAATTTTTCCCCGGCAACGGGGGCGAGGGAAGGCGCATGGCCGAGCGCATGTTGAAATTCACGACCGTCGCGCGTCGCACGCCTGAAAAGCGGGCGGCCGAAGAGCGTAACGGCGACTTTCACGAGATCTACGCCGACTTCATCGACGCCAAGGCCAACGAGCAGGCCTCGCGCTGCTCGCAGTGCGGCGTGCCCTACTGCCAAACCCACTGCCCGCTGCACAACAACATCCCCGACTGGCTGCGGATGACCGCCGAAGGCCGGCTGGAGGAAGCCTACGCCCTGTCGCAGGCCACCAACTCGATGCCGGAAGTCTGCGGCCGCATCTGCCCGCAGGACCGTCTCTGCGAAGGCAACTGCGTCATAGAGCAGTCGGGTCACGGCACCGTGACGATCGGCTCGGTCGAACGCTACCTGACCGACAAGGCCTGGGAGATGGGCTGGGTGAAGCCGCTCGTCGCCGCCGCCGACCGCGGCCAGTCGATCGGCGTCGTCGGCGCGGGCCCCGCGGGCCTGGCCGCCGCCGAGAAGCTGCGCGAGCAGGGCTACGCCGTCACCGTCTATGACCGCCACGACCGCGCCGGCGGCCTGCTGATCTACGGCATCCMCGGCTTCAAGCTGGAGAAGGACGTCGTCGAGCGCCGCACCCAGCGCCTGGCCGACGGCGGCGTCGAGTTCAAGCTCGGCTTCGAGGTCGGCAAGGACGCCACCCTGGAAGACCTGCGCGCCAAGCACGACGCGGTGCTGATCGCCGTCGGCGTCTACGCCGCCCGCGACCTGGCCGTGCCCGGCGGCGGCGACAAGGGCGTGGTGCCCGCGCTCGACTACCTGATCGCCTCCAACAAGAAGACCCTCGGCGACGACGTCCCGGCCTACGACAGCGGCGAACTCAATGCCGAGGGCAAGGACGTTGTCGTGGTCGGCGGCGGCGACACCGCCATGGACTGCGTGCGCACGGCCATCCGCCAGGGCGCGACCTCGGTCACCTGCCTCTATCGCCGCGACAAGGCCAACATGCCCGGCTCGCTGCGCGAAGTGGCCAACGCCGAGGAAGAAGGCGTCACCTTCGAATGGCTGGCCGCCCCGCGCGCCCTGTCGGGCGACGCCGAGGCCGTCACCGGCGTGAAGGCCATCCGCATGCGCCTGGGCGCTCCGGACGCCTCGGGCCGCCGCAGCCCCGAAGAGATCCCCGGCGGCGACTTCGACCGTCCGGCCCAGCTGGTGGTCAAGGCGCTGGGCTTCGAGCCCGAGAACCTGCCGCAGGCCTGGTCGGCGCCCGACCTGAAGACCACGCGCTGGGGCACGGTGAAGGCCGACGTCCGCAACCAGATGACCAATCTCGACGGCGTCTTCGCCGCCGGCGACATCGTCCGCGGCGCCTCGCTGGTGGTTTGGGCGATCAAGGACGGCCGCGACGCCGCCGACGCCATCCACCGCTACCTGAAGGCCAAGGCCGGCGCTCCCGCGCTGATCGCGGCGGAATAAGGAAAGAGAGATCAGACCATGAGCCAGATCGACCTCTATCTGAAGAACCGCCAGGCCCTCATCGACGGCCACGCCTACGACCCGACCACCGAGCGCGACGCCTGTGGCGTGGGCCTGGTCTGCGCCATCGACGGCCAGCCGCGCCGCGAAGTCGTCGAACTGGCGATCAAGGCTCTGAAGGCCCTGTGGCACCGCGGCGCGGTGGACGCCGACGGCAAGACCGGCGACGGCGCCGGCGTGCTGGTCTCGGTCCCGCAGGACTTCTTCATCGACCAGGTGCGCCGCACCGGCCACGCCCTGCGTCCCGGCCCCATCGCCGTCGGCCAGGTGTTCCTGCCGCGCACCGACCTGGGCGCCCAGGAAGCCTGCCGCACGATCGTCGAGGCCGAGGCCCTGCGCTTTGGCTTCTACATCTACGGCTGGCGCCAGGTGCCCGTCGACACCTCGGTGATCGGCGAGAAGGCCAACGCCACGCGTCCGGAAATCGAGCAGATCATGCTGGCCCCGCCGGCCGGCCTGGAGGGCGAGGCGCTGGAACGCGCCCTGTTCCTGTGCCGCAAGCGCATCGAAAAGCGCGTGCACGCCCAGAACATCAGCGACTTCTACATCTGCTCGTTCTCGGCCCGCTCGCTGATCTACAAGGGCATGTTCCTGGCCGAGTCGATCGACGAGTTCTATCCGGACCTGAAGGACGAGCGCTTCGCCGCCGCCGTGGCGATCTTCCACCAGCGCTACTCGACCAACACCTTCCCGCAGTGGCGCCTGGCCCAGCCCTTCCGGATGCTCGCCCACAACGGCGAGATCAACACGATCAAGGGCAACATCAACTGGATGAAGTCCCACGAGATCAAGATGGCGGCCGACGCCTTCGGTGAGTTCGGGGACGACGTGAAGCCGGTGATCCAGCCGGGCGGTTCGGACAGCGCCAGCCTGGACAACACCTTCGAGGTGCTGGTCCGCGCCGGCCGCGACGCGCCGATGGCCAAGGCCCTGCTGGTGCCCGAAGCCTCCAACCCCAACATGAGCGACGAGCACAAGGCGCTCTATTCCTACTGCAACGCCGTGATGGAGCCGTGGGACGGTCCGGCCGCCCTGTGCGCCACCGACGGCCGCTGGGTCGTGGCCGGCAAGGACCGTTCGGGCCTGCGCCCGCTGCGCGTGGCCTATACCGACGACGGCCTGGTCATCATGGGCTCGGAAGCGGGCATGTGCGGCGTCGAGGAAAGCCGCATCACCCGCAAGCTGGCCATCGCGCCGGGCCGGATGATCGCCATCGACCTGGGCGAGGGCAAGCTCTACGGCGAAGACGAGATCGTCGACGAGCTGGCCGGCCGCCACCCCTACACCGAGTGGCTGGGCAACATGGTCGATCTCGAAAAGGAGATCGCGCCCGGTCCGGAGCCGCGCAGCTACGGCCGCGAGGAGCTGACCCGTCGCCAGGCCGCCGCCGGCTACAGCCTCGAAGACCTGGAAATGATCCTCGCCCCGATGGTCGAGGACGGCAAGGAAGCCGTCGGCTCGATGGGCGACGACACGCCGCTGGCGGTGCTGTCGGAGAAGTATCGCCCCCTGAGCCACTACTTCCGCCAGAACTTCAGCCAGGTGACCAACCCGCCGATCGACCCCCTGCGGGAGACCGGCGTCATGAGCCTGAAGACCCGCTTCAAGAACCTGGGCAACATCCTGGCCCAGGACGCCGCTCAGGCCGACGTCTACGTGCTGGAAAGCCCCGTGCTGACCACCGGCATGTACATCCGCATCCGCGAGCTGCTGGGTGAGAAGAACGTCGCGGTCATCGACTGCACCATGCCGCTGCCGGCGGCCGAAGCCCGCGCCGGCGACGCCCTGCGCGCCAACCTCGACCGCATCCGCGCCGAGGCCGAGGACGCCGTCCTGCGCGGCTGCGGCGCCATCGTCCTGACCGACGAGGCCACCGACGCCAGCCGCGTGGCCCTGCCGATGATCCTGGCCACCGGCGGCGTGCACGCCCACCTCGTGGCCAAGGGCCTGCGCTCCTACGTCTCGCTGGTCGTGCGTTCGGCCGAGTGCCTCGACACGCACTATTTCGCGGTGCTGGTCGGCGTCGGCGCCACGGCGGTCAACGCCTACCTGGCGCAGGAAAGCTTCCAGGACCGCCTGGAGCGGGGCCTGGTGGGCGACAAGTCGCTGCGCGACGTGTGCCTGAACTTCAAGGGCGCCATCGAGGGCGGCCTGCTGAAGATCATCTCCAAGATGGGCATCAGCGTCATCTCCTCGTACCGCGGCGGCTACAACTTCGAAGCCGTCGGCCTGTCGCGCGCCCTGGCCGCCGAATTCTTCCCCGGCATGCCCTCGCGCATCTCGGGCATCGGCCTGGCCGGCATCGAGACCAAGACGGTCGAGCTGCACCGCAAGGCCTGGGAGCTGTCGGCGGTGACTCTGCCGGTCGGCGGCCTCTACAAGTCGCGCCGCTCGGGCGAGGCCCACGCCTTCGAAGCCCGGCTCATGCACACCCTGCAGAGCGCCTGCGACACCGGCGACTACGAGCTTTATCGCCGCTGGTCCTCGGGCCTGCGCACGCAAAAGCCGATCCAGCTGCGCGACCTGCTCGACTGGCGCTCGGACCGCAACCCGATCTCGACCGACGACGTCGAAAGCGTCAACGAGATCCGCAAGCGCTTCGTCACGCCGGGCATGAGCCTGGGCGCCCTGTCGCCTGAGGCCCACGGCGCGCTGAACATCGCCATGAACCGCATCGGCGCCCGTTCGGTGTCGGGCGAAGGCGGCGAGGACTCGGCCCGCTACAAGCCGCTGCCGAACGGCGACAACCCCAACAGCGCCATCAAGCAGGTGGCCTCGGGCCGGTTCGGCGTCACCGCCGAATACCTGAACCAGTGCGTCGAGCTGGAGATCAAGGTCGCCCAGGGCGCCAAGCCGGGTGAAGGCGGGCAGCTTCCTGGCTTCAAGGTGACCGAGATGATCGCCCGCCTGCGTCACTCGACGCCGGGCGTGATGCTGATCAGCCCGCCGCCGCACCACGACATCTACTCGATCGAGGACCTGGCCCAGCTCATCTACGACCTGAAGCAGATCAACCCGGTCGCTCGGGTCACGGTGAAGCTGGTCGCGGCCACCGGCATCGGCGCCATCGCCGCCGGCGTTGCGAAAGCTAAGGCCGACGTGATCCTGGTCGCCGGCGGCGTCGGCGGCACGGGCGCCTCGCCCCAGACCTCGGTGAAGTACGCCGGCGGTCCGTGGGAGATGGGCCTGTCGGAAGCCAACCAGGTGCTGACGCTGAACAACCTGCGCCACTCCGTCGTCCTGCGGGCCGACGGCGGCATGCGCACGGGCCGCGACGTGGTCATCGCCGCGATGATGGGCGCCGAGGAGTTCGGCATCGGCACCGCCTCGCTGGTGGCGATGGGCTGCATCATGGTGCGCCAGTGCCACTCCAACACCTGCCCCGTGGGCGTCTGCACCCAGGACGAAGCGCTGCGCGCCAAGTTCACCGGCACGCCGGACAAGGTCGTGAACCTCTTCACCTTCGTGGCCGAGGAAGTGCGCGAGATCCTGGCGGGCCTGGGCTTCAAGAGCCTGCAGGAGATCGTCGGCCGCACCGACCTGCTGGCGCAGGTTTCGCGCGGCGGCGAGCACCTCGACGACCTCGACCTGAACCCGCTGCTGGTTCGCGCCGACCCCGGCCAGAACAAGCCGTACAACACGGTCGAGGGCCGCAACGCGGTGCCGGACACGCTGGACGCCCAGATCGTCCGCGACGCCGCGCCGCTGCTGGAGCGCGGCGAGAAGATGCAGCTGACCTACACGGTCCGCAGCACGGCGCGCACCATCGGCACCCGCACCTCGAGCCACATCGTCCGCAAGTTCGGCATGAAGGGCCTGCCCGCCGGCCACCTTACGGTCCAGTTGAAGGGCTCGGCCGGCCAGAGCCTGGGCGCCTTCGCGGTGCAAGGCCTGCGCATCGAGCTGACCGGCGAGGCCAACGACTATGTCGGCAAGGGCCTGTCGGGCGCGACGATCACCATCAAGCCGCCCCGCGGCCTGGCGGCGCCGGAGACCAACACCCTGATCGGCAACACCGTGCTGTTCGGGGCCACCTCGGGCCGCCTGTTCGCGGCCGGCCAGGCCGGCGAGCGCTTCGCCGTCCGCAACTCGGGCGCCACCACGGTGGTCGAGGGCTGCGGAACCAACGGCTGCGAATACATGACCGGCGGCCAGGTGGTGATCCTGGGCCCGACGGGCGGCAACTTCGGGGCCGGCATGACCGGCGGCATGGCCTTCGTGCTCGACCAGCACGACCGGTTCTCGACCAACTACAATCCCGAGAGCATCGTCGTTCAGCGCCTGGCCTCGCCCTACTGGGAAGGCGTGCTGCGCTCGCTGATCGCCGAACACGCCCGCGAGACGGACTCGGCCTTCGCCGAGAGCCTGCTGCGCGACTGGGACCGCGCCCGCGATCTCTTCTGGCAGGTCTGCCCGAAGGAAATGATCAGCCGCCTGCCCCAGCCGCTGGCGGCCGAGGAAGCGGTTCACGAGCGGGCCTAAGGGCCCGCCCGCAACGAGATCCGTCGCCTTCTTCCGGGGCGACGGCCGCGCGGCGCGCCTCCCAGCCCGCCGCACGACGAGGGGAGCGCTCCGGCCCGAGCGCTCCCCTTTGTTGTGTCAGGAACACCCCTGGACGCTTGCCCGGCGCGACGCGGAAATGCTGATCTGCCCGCCGTCGATTTCCTGCGTCGGGGATGTTCCAGTGAGCTTCGAGACCAAGACCACCGCCCCCTCGCGGCGCGGACTGATGGCCGGCGGCGCAGCCCTGCTGGGCGCGGTGGCGACGGGCGGGCAAGCCCTGGCCCTGACCGCCCGCCCCCGCCTGCGGGTGATCCTCGACAACGACTTCTCGGGCGATCCGGACGGCCTGTTCCAGCTGGCCCACCACCTGGCCTCGCCATCGGTGGAGATCCCGCTGATCATCGGCTCGCATATCCACGTGAACGACTTCCTCGACGGCTCGACCACCCAGGCCGACAACGCCGTCGCCCAGGTCAAGGCGATCTGTTCACGGATGAAGCTGGTCCGGCAGCCGCCGGTGATCGCCGGCCGCAACGCCGCTCCGCCCGCCGGCGCCAGGCCCGAAGCCACCCCGGCCGCCAAGGCGATCATCGCCGAGGCCCTGCGCGACGACACCAGGCTGCCGCTGTTCTACTGCGCCGGCGCGGGCCTGACGGATCTGGCCGAAGCCCTGCGGCTGGAGCCGAAGATCGCCGGCCGCATGACGCTGGTCTGGATCGGCGGGCACGAGCACGACGACCTGCTGCCCGGCGTCCCCCGCCGCAAGGACGCCGAGTACAACGCCACCATCGACCTGGCCGCCGTGCAGACGGTGTTCAACGACTCCGCCATCGAGATCTGGCAGATCCCGCGCAACGTCTATCGCCAGCTGATGATCAGCCATGCCGAGCTCGAAGCCGGCCTCAAGCCCTCGGGAAGCCTGGGGACCTACCTGCTGGAACAGCTGGAGCGCGTGGTCTCCACGCCCAAGATCAGCCTGGGCGAGACCTATATCCTCGGCGACAGCCCGCTGGTGACGCTGACGGCCCTGCAGTCGTCGTTCGAGCCCGACAGCGCATCCAGCGCCTATGTCGTGCGGCCTACGCCCCGCGTCGTCGCGCGGGCCCAGTACGAGCCCGATCCGAACGGCCGGCCGATGCGGGTCTACACCACCATCGACACCCGCCTGACCTTCGCCGACATGTTCGCCAAGTTCGCCGCGGCGGGGTGGTAGGCGGCCACCTAGGCCACTCTCTACGTCGTCATCCCGGCCGGAGACCTGCGCAGCAGGTCGTAGAGCCGGGACCCAGGGGCCGCCGCACTGCACCTGCTCCTGGGTCCCGGATAAGCGCTACGCGCTTTCCGGGATGACGAAGATGGGAGCAGCCTACCCCTCCGGCCCCACATACCGCGCCCGGGGACGGATCAGCCTTCCCGTCTTCCCCTGCTCCAGCGCATGGGCCAGCCAGCCCGCCGTGCGGCCGACGGCGAACAGGGCGAAGGGGGCGTCGTCGGGCAGCTTCAGGGTCTGGGCCAGGGCGACCAGGGCGAAGTCGATGTTGGCCGGCTGGCCGGTGGCGGCGACCACCGCCTCGTGCAGCGCGGCCATCTCCGCCGACGGCGCGAAGGCCGCCAGCAGCGCCGCCGCGCGCGGGTCCCCATCGGGATAGAGCGGGTGGCCAAAGCCCGGCAGCGGCGCGCCCTGGTCGAGGCGGACGGCGACGGCCCGCCCCGGACCTTCGCGCCTGGCCTCGCAGGCCAGGGCCTCGACGCGGGCGGCCATGCCGCCGTGCAGCGGTCCCGACAGCGCCGACAGGCCGGCCAGGGCCGAAGCCGCCAGCGACGCGCCGGTCGAGGCCGCCACCCGGGCGGCGAAGGTCGAGGCGTTGAGTTCGTGGTCGGCCAGCAGCACCAGCACCCGCCGCACCAGGTCGCCGCCGGTCGCGTCCAGGCCCCAGGCGGCCGCCAGCCGCTGGTGGATCAGCCCCTCGCCCGCCCGTCCCGCGACGGCGTCGGCGACCAGGTCCAGCAGGCCCGCCACCTCCTGGGCCAGCATCAGCGGCGCGCGGCCCCGGGCCGGCCGATCCTCGCCCGCGCGGACGGCCAGGTCGGCGAACAGCCKGGCGCGGATGGTCGGGGCGGCGCTGGGCGCGCGGACGGCCAGGGCGGCCTGCGCCGTGTCGTCGCGCAGCAGCCGGCCGACCGCCTCGAAGCTTTCGGTCCTGGCCAGGTCGACGGCGTCGCGGCCGCGGTACCAGAGGCGCCCTGCCCGCACGGTGGTGATGGCCGAGGCCAGCACCGGCTCGCCCCAGGCGATGGCCTCGGCGGCGACGTCGGCGGCCTTGCGGCCCCTGGCCTTGCGCTTGGCCAGCGCCGCCACGTCGGAGGCGCGATAGAGGCTGCGGCGCGGATCCTCGGGATGAGCGTGGGCCTCGATCCGGCCCCGGCTGACATAGGCGTACAGCGTCTGGGCCCGCACGCCGAGCCGCGCCATCGCCTGGTCCGCATCGAGCCAATCGTCCGCCATGTATATTGATTACATTGATCAAGATTGACGATCAACCGGCGGGAGCCAAGATCAGGGGCGAAAGGAGACCTCCCATGGTCCAAGTTTCCGCCGGCCTCGAAGGCGTCATCGCCGCCGCCACCGTGCTTTCCGACGTCGACGGCCAGGCCGGCCGCCTGACCATCCGCGGCTGGGCGGTCGAGGACCTGGCCGGCCGCGCCCGCTTCGAGGACGCCGTCCACCTGCTGCTGGACGGCTTCTTCGACGACCTGCCGGCCGACCTGGCGCCGGCCCTGGGCCAGGCGCGCGTGCGGGCCTTCGCCGAGGTCGCCGCCATGGACGAGGCCCTGGTCGCCCGCGAGTCCTACGACGCCATGCGCGCCCTGCTGGCCCGCCTGCCCGACGGCGACGGCGTGCACGACGCCCTGGCGCTGGCCGTCGCCCCGGCGGTGTTCACCGCCGCGGTCCTGCGCCGCCGAAACGGGCTGGAGGCGGTCGCGCCCGACCCCGCCCTGCCCCACGCCGCCGATTTCCTGCGGATGGTCCGGGGCGCCCCCGCGACGCAAGGCGAGGCCCGCGCGCTGGACGCCTATCTGGTCACGGTCTGCGACCACGGCCTCAACGCCTCGACCTTCGCCGCCAGGGTGGCGGCCTCGACGCGGGCGGGGCTGGGCTCGGCCGTGCTGGCGGGACTGTCGACGCTGAAGGGTCCGCTGCACGGCGGCGCGCCGGGGCCGGTGATCGACATGCTCGACGCCATCGGAACGGCCGACAACGCCGTCTCCTGGCTGGACGCCGCGCTCGACGCCGGCGAGCGGCTGATGGGGTTCGGCCATCGCATCTATCGTGTTCGCGATCCCCGCGCCGACGCCCTGAAGGCCGCCCTCTCGCGACTGTCGAAAAGCGCCGGCGCCCTGCCCGGCCGCCTGGCTCTGGCCGAAGCCGTGGAGCGCGCGGCCCTCGACATCCTGCGCCGCCGCAAGCCCGACCGGCCGCTGGAGACCAATGTCGAGTTCTACACCGCGCTTTTGCTGGAAGCGCTGGAGCTGCCGCCGGAGGCCTTCACCTGCGTGTTCGCCGCCGGGCGCACGGCCGGGTGGATCGCCCACGCCCGCGAGCAGCAGGCCAGCGGCAAGCTCATTCGTCCGCAGTCGGTCTATGTCGGGCCCCGGCCCAGGGCGGCGGCCTGACGGCCGCTGCTTTCCTGCTGCGCAAATTTGTTGCGAAAGACACACATGAGGGCGAAAGTACATATCAACGTTCGCCGAACTTGACACATTTTTGACCGCCGATTCACCTTCAGCGCGAGCGAATCCGTAGTTCAACCTTGACCATACGGATGTCGCAGCAAGAGGGACGGCATGAACCGCATCGGCCAAGGACTCCTTTCGCTCTTTCTGACCACCGTCGCGGCCGCGCCGCTGGCGGCCCACGCCCAGACGCCCGCCGAAACCGACGTCGAGGGCGTCGTGGTCACCGGCTCGCGCATCCGCGTCAGCCCGCTCGACAAGACCCAGACCGTCTTCCAGATCGACCAGGAGGCGATCGCCAAGACCGGCCTGACCTCGATCGTCGACGTGCTGCAGCGCGTGCCGGCCGCCGGCGGCGGCCTCAATTCCAAGTTCAACAACTCGGGCAACTTCGGCAATCCGCCCGACGGCGGCGGCGTGGGCGCCGGCTCGGCCGAGATCGACCTGCGCTACCTGGGCTCGCGCCGGGCGCTGGTGCTGGTCGACGGCCAGCGCTGGGTCAGCGGGGCCTCGGCCTCGGGCGTGCCGGGGGCCGTGGACCTCAACACCATTCCCAGCGCCATGATCCGCAACGTCGAGATCCTGCAGGAGGGCGCCTCGCCCATCTACGGCTCGGACGCCATCGCCGGGGTCATCAACATCATCACCCGCGAGCGCCAGCAGGGTCTGGAACTGTCGGCCCAGGTGGGCGGCTACGGCGAGGGCGACGGCTTCTCGCAGGACTACAACGTCTCGTGGGGCGCCTCGGAGGACAAGACCAGCATCGTCGTCGGCGGCGGCTACTTCAAGCAGAAGAGCGTGCTGTCGGCCGACCGCGACATCTCGCTCTATCCCAGCCCCTATGGCACCTCGTGCCTTTCCGGCGGCTGCTCGTCGGGCACGCCGCTGGGCCGGTTCATCGTCAGCGACCCCAACACCGGCAACGACATGGACCTGACCCTGAAGGCGGCCCTGGCCGCCGGGGTGCGGCCGACCTACACGCCGCTGGATCCCACCGGCGCGGGCAGCAGCTTCCGCAACTTCGCCGGCGACGCCGACCGCTTCAACTTCCAGCCCTACAACTACATCGTCACCCCGTCCGAGCGGGTCAGCCTGTTCGGCGCGGTGACCCACGACTTCACCGACAGCATCAAGCTGAAGGTGCGCGCCAGCTACGTGCAGCGCAAATCGGCCAACCAGGCCGCGCCCATCCCGCTGTTCGTCGGCCCCGACGCCGGCAACGGCAACCTGCTCGACACCATCTCGATCGACGCCACCAACCCCTACAACCCGTTCGGCTTCACCCTGACCAGCGGCACCTACGCCTTCGTCGGCCGGCGGATGATCGAGGCCGGACCGCGCCACTACGCCCAGAGCGTCGACACCTGGAACGTCAACGCCACCCTGTCGGGCGACTGGGCCGTGGGCTCGCGCCGCTGGTACTGGGACGTCGGCTACACCGCCTCGCGCAACCACGCCGAACAGAGCTTCACCGGCAACATCAACGCCCAGCGCGTGCAGCAGGCGCTGGGCCCGGTCTCGGGCTGCACCGGCTCGTGCGTGCCGCTGAACATCTTCGGCGGCGTCGGCTCGATCACCCCGGAGATGCTGAGCTTCATCGGCTTCACCCAGCAGGACGTCTCGCAGCAGGAACTGCACGACTTCACCGCCAACCTGACCGGCGACCTCTTCGAGCTGCCCGCCGGCCCGCTGGCCTTCGCCGCCGGCTACGAGCACCGCGAAACCAAGGGCTACTTCCAGCCCGACGCCATCGTCGCTGCCGGCCTGTCGTCGGACATTCCCGCCCAGCCGGCCAAGGGCGAGATCAAGGTCGACGAGGCCTATCTGGAACTGCGCGCCCCGCTGCTGGCCGACCTGCCGCTGATCCACCGGCTGGAGATCTCGGGCGCCGGCCGCTGGTTCGACTATTCCACCTCGGGTTCGGACTCGATCTACAAGGCCGGCCTCAACTGGCGGCCGACGGAAGACGTGCTGGTGCGCGCCTCCTGGGGCCAGGGCTTCCGGGCCCCGTCGATCGGCGAGCTCTACGGCGCGGCCTCGCGCTTCGACCAGGAGATCACCGATCCCTGCTCGGACATGCTGGGCCTGTCGGGCGGAACGCCGGCGACGGCCACCGTCCGCGCCAACTGCATCGCCGCCGGCGTGCCGGCCAGCGGCTCTTACGTGCAGCTCAATCCGCAGCTGTCGGTGATCACCAGCGGCAACGACACGCTCAAGCCCGAGACCAGCGAGAGCAAGAACTTCAGCATCGTCTGGGAGCCCAAGGCGCTGAAGGAGGCCAGTTGGGCCAGCGGCGGCTCGATCGAGCTGGCCTATTCCGACATCGAGCTCGACTCGGCCATCCAGGCGCTGTCGGGGGAAAGCCTGCTGTCGCGCTGCGCCGAGCTGGCCGACGCCCTGGCCTGCTCGACCATCACCCGCACGGCCTCGGGCCAGGTGGCGGCGATCACCAACCCGCTGATCAACATCGGCGGCATCCAGACCCGGGCCATCGACCTGAACCTGCTGTGGACCTCGCCGGACTACAGCTTCGGCCGCCTGGCGGTGCGGTCGTACTCGACCTTCCTGCTGGAGTTCGCCGAGATCGTGCCGACGGCCACCGGCTTCACCGAGATCCCGCGCGAAGGCGCCGAGCGCGGCAGCCCCGACCAGGCCTATCCCAAGACCAAGTCGACCTTCACCGTCGACTGGGACTGGAAGAGCTGGGGCGCCAGCGCCTCGGCCCGCTACCTGTCGTCGGTCAAGGAGACGCAGGCGGCCGACGCCAAGCTGGCTTCGCGCACCTATTTCGACGCCCAGCTGCGCTGGAAGCCCGACTTCCTGGGCGAGACCACCGCGGTGGCCTTCGGGGTCAACAACCTGTTCGACAAGGACCCGCCGGGCTGCATCAGCTGCGGCCTCAACAACTTCGACCCCAACGCCTATGACGCGCCGGGGCGCTACTTCTACTTCCGCCTGACCTACCGGCAGTAGGGATAGGGCCGGGAGGGGCCTGGCCCTTCCCGGCCGCCAACACCGTCACTCGACCGGACGCGGCGGACGATGGATCTCCAGCTCGCGGAGCCGCCAGCGGAAGGGATCGGCGTCGAATGCGGCCGTCACGGTAACGTAGACGTCGAGGCTGCCGCGCGTTCGCGTGCCGCGAACGGAAAAGGTGGTGCAGGTCTCGTCGGCCGCCCTTGCGTGTCCGTTCAGATCGGAACAGGACGACGCCCAGGCGACGGAACGGGCCGTCAGGCTTCGCACCAGAGCCTCGCAGCCCTCCTCCAGCAGGCAGTTGACCTTGTCGGCGGGCAGGCTGGCGAAATCGCGCCTGACCGTCTGGGCCAGGGACGCCGCCTGCCAGGCCATGTTCTGGTCGCTCGCCTCAAGCAGTTCGTCGGGCGTTTCGATCTCCGCGCAGCGCGCCTCGGTGATCGGATCCACCGCCGCCCCCTCGCCGATGCGCAAGCCGACCTCGTCGACCACGCGATACGCGCGCTCCACGGTCAAATCCCGAAAGGCCGTCCGGGGCGGACGCTCCCCGCCCTCCTCTTCGAACAGGACGTCCCAGAAGGGCGCCACGCACAGCCCCGGCATGCCCGCCGCCGCGCGCGGCCGCAGCATGAACCTGATCCGCCGCCGCACCGGCTCGGACGGGAAGATGAACACCGCGCGCGGCTCTTGCCGGTCCACATGCACGACGTCGGCGCCGATCTGGGCCATGGTCCGGGCCACGATCTCGGCGTCGGACAGGGTCGCCAGGTCGTCGAGCGACATCCCCGCAGGCTGCGCCATCGCCGCGCCCGCCGTCGCCGCGATCACCAGGGCCAGTCCGGCCGCCCAACGCGTCATGCACGCCCCCTTTTCTACAGCCGTAATCAGACGACGATTTCAAAGGCGCCGCTAGACCCTCGCGTGGATTTTCTCAGGCCTCGCCCGCTGGTAGACAGGGCCCATGATCGCGCCCGCCGCCTCCGCCGCAGAGCACCAGGCCCTCACCCGCCGGATCACCACCCTGTCGGTGGGAACCGCCGCCATCCTGATCGTCATCAAGGGCGCGGCGTGGATCGCCAGCGGCTCGCTGGCCATGCTGGCTTCGCTGGCGGACTCGGGCCTCGATCTCGTCGCCTCGCTGATCACCTTCTTCGCGGTGCGCTATGCGGCCGAGCCGCCCGACGCCGAGCACCGCTTCGGCCACGGCAAGGCCGAGGCCTTCTCCAGCCTGATCCAGGCGGGCCTGGTCTTCGCCTCGGCGGCCCTGATCGGGCGCGAGGCGATCGGCGGCCTGCTGCATCCCAAGCCCGTCGAGCACGGGATCTGGGGCGTCGGGGTGATGGTCGTCTCGATCGTCCTGACCCTGGCCCTGATCCGCGCCCAGGCCGCGGTGATGGCCAGGACCCGCTCGGTGGCCGTGGCCGGCGACCACGCCCACTACGCCGCCGACCTGGCGTCCAACGCCGTCACCTTGCTTGGCCTGGCCGCCGTCGCCCTGCTGGGCTGGACGTGGGTGGACGMCGCCGCCGGCCTGGTGGTCGCCGCCTGGCTGCTGTGGGGCGCGGTGGGGGTGCTGCGCCAGGCCGCCGACCAGCTGATGGACCATGAACTGCCGGTCGAGGAGCGCGAGCAGATCCTGGCCCTGCTGACCGACGATCCCCGCATCGGCGGCGTGCACCAGCTGCGCACCCGCGCGGCCGGCCCGCACATCCACGTCCAGGGCCACATGGATCTGGCCGCCGCCCAGAGCCTGGCCGAAGCCCACGCGATCATGAGCGCCGCCGAAGCCCGGGTGAAAGCCGCCTTCCCGACGGCCGACGTGCTGCTGCACCCCGATCCGCGCAAATAGATCCTCCCCCTGAAGGGGGAAGTGGGCCGGAGGGCCGAAGGGGGAAGAAAGCTCCACCTTTCCAGCGGCTCTGATTTCAGCGACCACATCCCCCTCCGTCGGCTTCGCCGACACCTCCCCCTTCAGGGGGAGGGTCTTGCCCTCCGGCCGCTATGCGCCCAATTAGCGGCCTTCCCTGATCGACGAGCGCTATCCCCGATGGACGACACCCTGGCCCGCCTGCCCGACGCCTTTTCCGGCAAGACCGTGCTGGTGCTGGGCGACGTCATGCTCGACCGGTTCGTCTACGGCGCGGTCGACCGCATCTCGCCCGAGGCCCCGGTGGCGGTGATCGCCATCGAGCGCGAGACCACCATGCTGGGCGGGGCGGGCAACGTGGCCCGCAACGTCGCCGCCCTGGGCGGCAAGGCCGTGCTGGCCGGGCTGGTCGGCGACGACGACGCGGGCAAGGCCGTCCGGGCGCTGGTCGAGCGCGAGCCGGGCCTGGAAAGCGCCCTGGCCGTCGATCCCTCGCGCCGCACCACCGAAAAGACCCGCTACGTCGCCGCCTCGCACCAGATGCTGCGCGCCGACCGCGAGGACCGCCATCCGGCCGACCAGGCCCTGGTGCTGGCCGCCTTCGAAAAGGCCCTGCCCGCCGCCGACGTCGTGGTGCTGTCGGACTACGCCAAGGGCGTTCTCACCCCCGAAGTCCTGACCGCCGCCATCGCCGCCGCCCGCACGGCCGGCAAGCCGGTGATCGTCGATCCCAAGAGCCGCGACCTTTCCCGCTACGACGGCGCGACGGTGATCAAGCCCAACCGTCGCGAGGCCGCCGAGGCCACCGGCGTGACGGGCGCCGGCGACGAGGCCGCCGAGGCCGCCGGCGAGGCGATCCTTTCCACCGCCCCCAACCTGTCGGCCGCCCTGGTCACCCGCGGCGCGGCCGGCATGACCCTGTCGCAGCGCGGCGCGGCCCACGTGCACCTGCCGGCCAGCGCGCTGGAGGTGTTCGACGTCTCGGGCGCGGGCGACACCGTCGCGGCCACCCTGGCCCTGTCGCTGGCGGCCGGGGCGGACCTGCCCGCCGCCGCGCGCCTGGCCAACGCCGCCGCCGGCCTCGTCGTCGCCAAGCTGGGCACCGACGTCGTCACCGCCGCCGAGCTCAAGGCCGTGCTGGCCGGCGCCCACGGCGACCCGGGCCAGGAGAAGATCGCCGGCCGCGAGCGGATGCTGGAGATCGTCGCCGGCTGGCGCGCGCGCGGCCTGAAGGTGGGCTTCACCAACGGCTGCTTTGACCTGCTGCACCCCGGCCACGTCTCGCTGCTCGCCCAGGCCAAGGCCGCCTGCGACCGCCTGGTGCTGGGCCTCAACACCGACGCCTCGGTCCAGCGCCTGAAGGGCCCGACCCGTCCGGTGCAGAAGGAGGACGCCCGCGCCGCAGTGCTGGCCTCGCTGTCGGCCGTCGACCTCGTCACCCTGTTCGACGAGGACACCCCGCTGGAACTGATCACCGCCATCAAGCCCGAGGTGCTGGTCAAGGGCGCCGACTATACGGTCGAGACCGTGGTCGGCTCGGACGTCGTGCTGGCCAACGGCGGCCGCGTGGTGCTGGCCGACCTGAAGGCCGGCCAGAGCACCACGGCGCTGATCGCGCGGGCCAATACGCCTTAGGCCGCTCCGCGGCGCCCCCTCCGGCCCTCCGGGCCACCTCCCCCAGAGGGGGRGGATCTACGGTCTCAGATGCTCCCCCTCTGGGGGAGCTGTCGCGAAGCGACTGAGGGGGCCCCAAAAACGCTCATTCCTCGGAATAGCCCCGCCCCGGCAACATCTTGTTAAGCAAAGCGGCGCATCGATCAGACGATGCAGCCTGAACGCATGTGGGCATGAGCGTCGAACGCACTCTTCACCATTTCCCGTTGGACCCGGCCTCGCGCCAGGTGCGCCTCGCCTTGGGCGAAAAGCGGGTGGCGTTCTCCGAGATCCAGGTGCGCTACTGGGAGTCGCCGCCGGAGTTCACGGCGCTGAACCCCTCGGGCCTGACGCCGGTGCTGGTCGAGACCCGCCACCAGCGCACCGCCGTGATCTGCGAAAGCCGCGCCATCCTCGAGCACATCGAGGAACAGGAGCCCGAACCCGCCCTGCTGGGCCGCGAGGCCGGCGAACGCGCCGAGGCGCGCCGCCTGATGCAGTGGTTCGACCGCAAGTTCGACAACGAGGTCAACGGCTTCCTGCTGCACGAGAAGATGGAAAAGCGCCTGCTGCGCATGGGCGCGCCCGACCTGGGCGCCCTGCGCCAGGGCCGCGACGCCCTGCGCAATCACATGGGCTACATGGAAAGCCTGCTGCAGCAGCGCGACTGGCTGGCCGGCCGCCGCATGAGTCTCGGCGACTTCGCCGGCGCGGCGCACCTTTCGGTCATCGACTATTTCGGCGACGTGCCGTGGAAGGACTTCCCCGCGGTCCGCACCTGGTACATGAAGCTGAAATCGAGGCCGTGCTTCCGGCCCATCCTGGCCGACCGCTGGCCCGGCCTCGCGCCGGCCGCGCACTATGACGACCTCGACTTCTGACCTGACGCCTCAAGCTATCCGGGACGAGATCCGCCGCGAAGCCCTCGCGCTGGGCTTCGACGCCTGCGGCTTCGCCTCGGCGGCCGACGCCTGGCCCAACGGCGAATGGCTGCGCCAGTTCGTGGCCGAAGGCCTGCACGGCGCCATGGGCTGGATGGAAGAGACGCTGGAGCGCCGCAGCCACCCCACCGCCATGTGGACGGATGCGAAGAGCGCGGTGGTGCTGGGCGTCAATTACGGTCCCGACATCGATCCGCTGACCCAGCTTGAGCACCGGGACCGCGCCGCCATCAGCGTCTACGCCCAAGGCGACGACTATCACGACGTGGTCAAGAAGCGCCTCAAGCAGTTGGCCGGCTGGATGCACCGCCGCTGGGGCAATGAGGTCAAGGTGTTCGTCGACACCGCGCCGCTGATGGAAAAGCCGCTGGCCCAGCGCGCGGGCCTGGGCTGGCAGGGCAAGCACACCAACCTCGTCTCGCGCCAGTTCGGCTCGTGGCTGTTCCTGGGCAGCGTGCTCACCACGCTGGACCTGCCGCCGGATCCGGCCGAGTACGACCGCTGCGGCTCGTGCCGGGCGTGCCTGGACATCTGCCCGACGGGCGCCTTTCCAGCGCCCCACCGGCTGGATGCGCGGCGCTGCATCTCGTACCTGACGATCGAGCTGGCCGGTCCGATCCCGGACGAGTTTCGCCCCATGCTCGGCAACCGCATCTACGGCTGCGACGACTGCCTGGCCGCCTGCCCTTGGAACAAGTTCGCCAGCCTGTCGGCCGAGGCCAAGTTCCACGCCCGCGAGACCCTGAAGACCCCGTCGCTGGCGCAGCTGGCCGCGCTGGACGACCCGTCGTTCCGGGCGCTGTTCAGCAAGAGCCCGATCAAGCGCATCGGCCGCGACCGCTTCGTGCGCAACGTGCTCTACGCCATCGGCAACAGCGGCGACGCGGGCCTGATGGCCGTGGTCGAGCCCCTGCGCGGCGATCCCGACGAAACCGTGCGCGACGCCGCCGACTGGGCGGCGGCGCGGCTGGCGGGGGCTCAGGCCTCGTAGACGTAGGGGCTGGCGAGGTCGGCCAGCAGCGGCGCGGCGGCGTCGCGGGCGTTGGCCGACAGCTCGGCCTCGGGGATCGTCCAGTCGATGGCGAGCGCCGGGTCGTTGAAGCGCAGCGTCCCCTCGGCCTGCGGCGCATAGTAGCCCGTGACCTTGTAGAGCACCTCGCACTCGTCGGTCAGGGTGCAGTAGCCGTGGGCGAAACCCTCGGGAACCAGCAGCTGCAGGGCGTTGTCGGCCGACAGTTCGGCGCCGACCCACTGGCCGTAGGTGGGCGAGCCGACGCGGATGTCCACCGCCACGTCGAAGATCGCGCCCCGCGCGCAACGCAGCAGCTTGGCCTGGCCCAGCGGCGGCCTCTGGAAGTGCAGGCCACGGACGATCCCGCGGGTGGTCGAGCGGACGTGGTTGTCCTGCACGAAGCCGCCGCCCTTGAAGCCGGCTTCGTCCAGCGCCGACTGCCGGAAGGTCTCGGAGAACCAGCCGCGCTCGTCGCCGTGGCGCACCGGCGCGATCAGCAGGACGTCGGGGATGGCCAGGGGGGTGATCTTCATTGGACGTGTCCGGAAAGGGCGGCGACGGCGCTCTCGCCGACGGTGGACTGCGACAGCAGGCCGGCGACCGCGGCCCGGCCCCGCGCGCCGAGCGCGGCGCGGGCGGCGGGATCGCCGATCAGGTCGGCCAGCAGCTGGGCGGCGACGTCGAGGTCGGGCTCGGCCCAGACATCGTCCGCATACATCCCCTGGGCGTCGTCGACCGGAACCAGCCGTGCGGGCGCGAGCGCGGCGGCGCCGTCGCCCATGAAATCCAGGTTGCCCGACCAGCCCGTGGCCACCACCGGCTTGCCGGCGGCCATGGCCTCGGCGGGCAACAGGCCGAAACCCTCCGCGCGGTGCAACGACAGCAGGATGTCGCAGGAGGCCAGCAGGTCGTCGCGGTCCTGCGCGCTCATCGACGCGGTCAGCAGCCGCACGTCGTCGGCCGCGCCGATCGCGGCCCGCACGGTCGCGGCCGCCTCGGGCGCGTCGTCGGCGCCGACGGTCTTGAGCACCAGCAGGGTCCGCACGTCGCTGCGCGCGGCGGCCCGGCGATAGGCCTCCAGCGCGCCCAGCGGGTTCTTGCGGGCTATCGAGGAGCGGAAATCGAAGGCGCAGAGCACGATCACCGCGTCCTGCGGCAGGTCGAAGCGGGCCCGGTCGGCGCGCGCGTCCGACAGCGGAACCGGATGGGGCATGACCCGCACGACCAGGCCGCGCGGCGCGGCCGCGCGCACGGCGTCGGCGGTGAAGCGCGACGGCGTCCAGACCTCGTCGACATAGCGGAAGGCCGCCCGCCAGGCCCGGGGGATGCGAGGCAGCTCCCAGGCCCAGTAGCCGATCGTCCGGCGGCCCCGGAAGGGCGCGCCGCGCGTCTGGGCGACCAGATGGATCAGCTCGGTCGGGTTCATGTGGGCGATCAGCACGGCGGGGCCGGCCGGCGGCTCGCCCGGATCGCCGTCGGGCAGCCGGCGGGCATGGCCAAGGCGCTCGGAAACGTCCCAGTCGACGACCTGCCGCCCCTGCGCCCGCAGGGCCTTCGCCAGACCGCGGGCCGCCTCGCCAAGGCCCAGGACCGCGCCGTGGAAGCCCGCGACGATGACCGGCGCATCGGCCGGCGCCGGAGCCGGACGGCGGCGGTTCCAGCCGTAGTCGAGCCAGGCGCGGACGGTGGGCAGGCGAACCGAGACGGCGTGCGCCGCCCCCGGCAGGGCGCGCCAGACCAGACGCTTGAGCTGCTTGATCACCTTCGCCGTACCTTTGCCCGGGCCCCTGTGTTAGCGAGTGTCGCGCCGCGTTCAACCAAGCATTTGGGCATGCCGACCGTTTCTCCCGCCTTCAGCGTCATCGTCGTCGCCTACCAGAGCGGCCCCACCCTGGGCCGGTGCCTGGCCGGGCTCGCCGCCCAGACCTTCCGTGATTTCGAGGTGCTGCTGGTCGACAACGCCTCCAGCGACGGCGCGCCGCAGGCCGCCGCCGCGGCCGATCCGTCGATCCGGCTGATCGAACCGGGCGCCAACACCGGCTTCGCGGCCGGCAACAACATCGCCGCCCGCCAGGCCAAAGGCCGCTGGCTGGTGCTGCTGAACCCCGACGCCTATCCCCACCCCGACTGGCTGGCCAGGCTGGCGGCCGCCGCCGGGCGCCATCCGGACGTGATGAGCTTCGCCTCGCTGCAGCTGGTCGCCGACGAGCCGGGCCTGATGGACGGCGCGGGCGACGTCATGACCTCGGCCGGCATCCCGTTCCGCGGCGGTTATCGCCGCAGGGAGTCGGCCAAGGTGTTCGAGGGCGAGGTGTTCTCAGCCTGCGGCGCGGCGATGATGCTGGACCGCGAGCTGTTCCTGCGCCTGGGCGGCTTCGACGAGCGGTTCTTCTGCTATTGCGAGGACGTCGACCTGGGCTACCGGCTGCGGCTGGAGGGCGAGCCGACCCTGCTGGTTCCCGACGCCAAGGTCGAGCACGTCGGCTCGGCGACGCTGGGCGTGCGCTCGGACTTCGCCCTGTTCCACGGCACCCGCAACCGGGTCTGGACCTTCCTGAAGAACACGCCCGCGCCGATGCTGTGGTGGAGCGCGCCGCTGCACTTCGCGGTCACCGCCGGCCTCTTCCTGCTGCATGTGCGCCGGCGCGACGCCGGGCCGGTGTGGAAAGGCTTCAAGGCCGCCTTCGTGAAGGCCGACCTCGATCCGATCCTGGCCTCGCGCCGGCAGATCCAGGCCGCCCGCAAGGCGCCGGCGATCGACATCCTGCGGGCCATGGCCCTGGACCCGGTGGCCTTCTTCGGCCGCCGGATCGTCATCAGGCAGTGGCGAGGTCGTCGATCAGACGCCGCATGAACTGGGCGCCGCGCTCCATCTGAGCGATCTCGACATACTCGTCGGGCTGGTGGGCCTGGTCGATCGAGCCCGGGCCGCAGATGACGGTGGAGAAGCCCGCGCCCTGGAACTGCCCGGCCTCGGCCGCATAGGGCGCGACGCGGGCCGGACCGTTGTCGCCGGCCATGCGGCGGGCGAAGGCCTCGGCCGCGCCGTCCGGCTCCGGCGCGAACGACGGCGTCAGCGAGCGCACCTCGACCTTGACCCCGCCCTCGGGCGCCCTGGCCTTGACCTCGGCGTCCAGCGACGCGGCCAGGGCGAAGAAGTCGGCCAGGATGGCGGCCGGATCCAGCCCCGGCGGCGTGCGCAGGTCGAACACGAACACGCACTGGCGCGCCAGGATGTTCACCGCCGTGCCGCCGTTGACCTGGCCGATGGTCAGGGTCGCGCCCTTGGGCATGAACGGCGAGGCCGGGTCGGCCTGCCGCTCCAGTCGCTCGGACAGCGCCACCAGATGGCTCATCAGCCTGACGGCCACCATGTTGGCCGAGACGCCCAGGTGGGTGAGGCTGGAATGGGCCTCGCGTCCCGTCACCGTCACCCAGTAGCTGGCGATGCCCTTGTGGGCCTGGACGGCGACCATGTCGGTGGGCTCGCCCACCACCACCAGGGCGGGCCGGGGCAGGTCGCGGGCGATGACCGCGATCATGTCGGGCGCGCCCAGGCAGCCGACCTCCTCGTCATAGGAGAAGGCCAGGTGCACGGGACGCTTGAGATCGCTGGCGACGAGGTCGGGCGCGGCCGCCAGGGCCAGGGCCAGAAACCCCTTCATGTCGCAGGTTCCGCGCCCATAGAGGCGGCCGTCGCGCTCGGTCAGGGTCCAGGGGTCGCTCGACCAGGGCTGGCCGTCGACCGGCACCACGTCGGTGTGGCCCGACAGCACGACCCCGCCCGGGGCCGCAGGCCCGATGCTGGCCATCAGGTTGGACTTGGTCCCGTCGGCGTTGGGCACGCGCCGCGAGGCCACGCCCAGGTCGGACAGATAGGCCTCGACCCATTCGATCAGGGCCAGGTTGGAGCCGCGCGAGGTGGTGTCGAAGGCGACCAGCTTGGCCAGGATGTCGACGGCGCGGGCGGAAAGCGCTTCGGGAGAGGAAACCATCCGCCAAGCCTAGGCCGCGCCGCCCCGGGCCGCCAAGCCCGCCCGGCGCACCCTGGGCAGGTTCGTGCGAACACCTGAGAAAAGCTCACGGCGCGCGCAAGAAACGTGCTCGCTCACGGCTTTTCTTCATCCGAGCCAAGCTTTAGAGGAAACGGACCATGATCCTGACCCTCTCCTGCCCCGACCAGCCCGGCATCGTCGCCAAGGTCTCGACCTTCCTGTTCGAGCGCGGCTGCAACATTCTCGACGCCCAGCAATTCGACGACCAGGAGACGGGCGACTTCTTCATGCGCGTCGTCTTCGATCCCGACGGCGCCGACCGCCAGGCCCTGCGCGCCGAGTTCGAGGCCCTGGCCAAGGGCTTTTCCATGCGCTGGAGCCTGCGCGACCCGGCCGAGCGCTATCGCGTCATGATCCTGGCCAGCAAGTTCGACCACTGCCTGGCCGACCTCGTTTATCGCTGGCGCATCGGCGAGCTGCCGATGGACGTCACCGCGATCGTGGCCAATCACCCCGCCGAGACCTACACCCACGTCGACCTGTCGGGCCTGCCCTTCCATCACCTGCCGGTGACCAAGGAGACCAAGTTCGAGCAGGAGGCCGCGCTCTGGAAGCTGATCCAGGAGACGCAGACCGACATCGTCGTCCTCGCCCGCTACATGCAGGTGCTGTCGGACGGCCTGGCGGCCAAGCTCTCGGGCCGCTGCATCAACATCCACCACTCGTTCCTGCCGGGCTTCAAGGGCGCCAAGCCCTATCACCAGGCCCACGCCCGCGGCGTGAAGGTGATCGGCGCTTCGGCCCACTACGTGACCGGCGACCTCGACGAGGGTCCGATCATCGAGCAGGACGTCGAGCGCATCAGCCACCGCGACACCCCCGAAGACCTGGTCCGCAAGGGCCGCGACATCGAACGCCGCGTGCTGGCCCGCGCCCTGCGCTGGCGCCTGGAGGACCGCGTGCTGCTGAACGGCCGCAAGACGGTGGTGTTCACCGACTGACGCGGCCTTGAAGGCTTCAAACGAAAAGGGGCGGCCCGACGGGCCGCCCCTTCTGCGTTCTGCGCGCGATCGCGACGCCTAGAAGTCCACCTGCACCGAGACCCACAGACGGCGGGGCTCCTGGTTGTTGGTGTATTCGGGCGCGTAGGCCACCGGCGCGCCATAGGGCAGCTGGCGCACGAAGTCCTTGTTGAACAGGTTGTAGATCGTGGCGTTCAGCGTGACGGCTTGCGTCGCCTTGAACGAGCCGCCCAGGTGGAACAGGCTGTAGGCCTTGTAGTCGCCCAGGGCGACGCGGGCCGGGCCCTCGCCGCGATAGCGCTCGCTGCGGTACTCGCCGCGCACCCAGGCGTTCACCCGGTCGGTCACCCGCCAGCGCAGGTTGCCGTTGAGCATGTGCTCGGGCGTGTCGGTCAGCTTGCGGCCGGCTTCGGCCCCGCTCTTCTGCTCGCTGTCGGTGAAGGTGTAGTTCAGGCCCAGCGTCCAGTCGTCGGCGAAGCGCCAGCGCGCGGCGGCCTCGACCCCTTGCGTCACCGCCTCGTCGATATTGATGCTCTGGCCGAAGGTCGCGGCGTTGGGGAAGAAGCCCACGTCGACGCAGCCGGCGGGGCGGCCCGTGCCGGCGTTGTACTGCGCCTGGGTCAGGCCGAAGGCGCAGTTGGTCACCGGCGGGCCCGAGGCGATCTTGTCCTCGAACTTGTTGTGGAAGACCGTGACGTTGGCCGTAAAGCCGTTCTGATTGTCGTAGTAGGCGCCGGCCTCGGTGCTGGTGCTGGTTTCCGGCTGCAGGCCCGGCGAGCCCAGCAGCGGCAGGCGGCCCTGCTGGCCGAAGCCGTTGATGCCGGGGGCCAGCTGCTCCAGGCGCGGGGTCTTGAAGCCCTGGCTCACGCCGCCCTTGAAGGTCCAGTTGTCGTTGGCGTTCCAGACGAGGTAGGCGCGCGGGCTGAAGTGGCCGCCGAACACGCTGTGGTCGTCGTGGCGCGCGCCCAGCGTCAGGGCCAGGCCCTCGGTGAAGCGCCACTCGTCCTCGGCGAACACCGCCCACTGCTCGTGCACGAACGGCTGCGGCGCGACGCCGTCCTTCATCTCGGCGTCCCAGTACTGGCCGCCGATCGTGAAGGTGTGGTTCTTCCAGCGCGAATAGAGCTTGGTGTCGAAGATGGTGTTGGTCGACTCCAGGTCGCGGGCGCCGCCGGCCCCGGCCACGCCGTTGGGGATGATCCGGCCGATGGTCTCGGTCTTGGCCTGCGAGAGGTTGCTCTCGATCTGGCCGAACGGCAGGCGCCAGTTATGGGCCAGGGCGATCTGGCGACGGTTGAACTCCAGGGCGTTGGCGTAGCCGCCGGCCGTGGTGTTGGTGCCCATCTGGCCAGCTGAGTTGTCGTACCACTGGGTGGACTCGTCGATGTCCAGCCACAGGTCGTGGTCGGCGTGCGGCGTCAGGGTCAGACGCGCGCCGATCGTGCGCAGCTCGCTCTTGGTGGCGCTGCGGCCAAAGCCGGTGATCGGGGTGTCGACGCCGCCGACGTTCTCGTAGGTCAGCTTGGAGGCTTCGCGGTTCAGGAAGCTGCCGCGCACGGCCAGGCCCAGCAGGTCGCGGACGATCGGCCCGTTGGCGTAGAGGTTGCCGCCATAGAGATTGCCGAACTCGTCGTCGCCCTGCAGCGTGCCGTCGAGGCTGGCCGTGCCGCTCCACTTGGTCCCGACCTTGCGGGTGATGATGTTGACGACGCCGCCCATGGCGTCCGACCCGTAGAGGGTCGAGACCGGACCGCGCACCACCTCGATGCGCTCGATGGCGGCCACCGGCGGCAGGAAGCTGGTCGAGGTCTCGCCAAAGCCGTTGGGCGTGACGCTGCCGGCGGTGTTCTGGCGGCGGCCGTCGATCAGGATCAGCGTGTAGTCGCTGCCCATGCCGCGGATGTTGATGTTGAGGCCGCCGGTCTTGCCCACGGCCGAGCCGACGTCGACGCCTTCGACATTGGTCAGCACCTCGGCCAGGCTGGCCGCGCGCATCTCCTGCAGCTCTTCACGCGGCACGACGGTGACGCTGGCCGGGGCGTTGACCAGCTTCTGCTCGAAGCCGGCGGCGGTGACGACGACGCCGTCCAGGTCGGCCGCGTCCGGCGCGGGTTCGGCGGCCATGGCCGCGCCCGACAGGGCCAGGGCCGCGGCGGACCCCATCAGAACGGAAGCAAACGTGACGCGCGACATCCCCAACTCCAGCCAAGCTTCTTGCGAGTGAGTGTCGCTATCAGCCCGGCAAGCCGGAGAACCAAGCGCTTTGACCGCGCGGCAACGATTTGAAACCAGCCGGAAACGTAGGCGCAAGGAACGCGCCCACGCTCAGCCCCATCCGTCAGGCCACGGATCAGCTCTTGGGAGCCTGCAGCTTGCTGCGCAGCACGTCGATCAGCTCGATCTTGAAGACCAGGGTGCTGCCCGGCGGGATGTCGGCCCCGGCCTGGTTGTCGCCATAGGCCAGGTCGGCCGGCACGTAGAGCATCCACTCGTCGCCCGGGCGCATCAGCTGCATGGCCTCGACCCAGCCGGGGATCAGGCCGCGCAGCGGGAACGAGGCGGGCACGCCGCGCTCGTAGGAGCTGTCGAACACGAACCCGTCGAGGCGCTTGCCCTCGTAGTGGACCTTGACCTCGTCGATCGGACGCGGGTGCAGGCCGGTTTCCGGACCCGAGCGGATCACCTTGTACTGCAGGCCGCTGGGCAGGGTGACGACGCCCGGCTCCTTGGCGTTCTTGGCCAGGAAGTCGGCCCCGGCGGTCTTGGCCGCCGACATCGCCGCCTGCCGCGCGGCCAGATCCTCCTTGGAAGGACCACATCCCGCCAGCGACAGGCCGGCCAGGGCGGCGAGAAGAAGGAACCGAGCGCGCATGAAGGTGTTTCCGATGGCCATATCCGCGTCCTGAGCTAGCAGGCTTGGCGCGAACATCAATCATTCCGTGCTTGGAACGCATTGCAGACATCGTTGTCACGCAACGGTGGTGGCGTGGTCGGCGGCCACACTCTAGAACCCTGTCATCCGAGACACAGATACGAGGTGCTCATGAAACCCGTCCGCAAGGCCGTCCTTCCTGTCGCCGGCCTGGGCACCCGCGTGCTGCCCGGGACGAAGTCGACGCCGAAGGAACTTCTCAACGTCGTGGACCGGCCGATCCTGTCCTACATCGTCGAGGAAGGCCGCGCCGCCGGCATCGAGCACTTCATCTTCGTCACCGGCCGCGGCAAGGGCGCGATCGAGGACTATTTCGACCACCAGGTCGAGCTGGAGATGCAGCTCGAGGCCAAGGGCAAGCTCGACATCCTCAAGCAGCTGCGCGACGAGCTGCCCAAGCCGGGCGAGATGAGCTTCGTGCGCCAGATGGCGCCCCTGGGCCTGGGCCACGCGGTGTGGTGCGCCCGCGACATCATCGGCGACGAGCCGTTCGCCGTGCTGCTGCCCGACGTCATCGTCGACGCGCCCAAGTCGGCGCTGGCCCAGCTGATCGAGGTCTATGACCAGGTCGGCGGCGGCAACGTCATCGGCGTCGAGGAAGTGCCCGAAAGCGAGACCCACAAGTACGGCGTCGTCGCCCCCAGCAAGGTCGAGGGCCGCCTGGCCACCATGAGCGGCATGGTCGAGAAGCCCCCCAAGGGCACGGCCCCGTCGAACTGGGCCATCGCCGGCCGCTACATCCTGCAGCCGGAAATCTTCGACCTGCTGGCCAGCCAGGAAAAGGGCGCCGGCAACGAGATCCAGCTGACCGACTCCATGGCCAAGCTGATGCAGAACCAGGCCTTCCACGCCTATGTCTACGAAGGCGACACCCACGACTGCGGCGACAAGATCGGCCTGCTGAAGGCCAATGTCGCCCTGGCGCTCAAGCGCCCGGACCTGGGCGAAGCGGCCCGCGCGGCGATCTCCTCGCTGCTGTAGGGATCCTCGAAGGCGGAAATCGAAAAGGCCCCTCTCCGACGAGAGGGGCCTTTTTGCTGTCGCCTCCAAAGCTCGTCATCCCGGCCGAAGCGCAGCGCAGAGCCGGGATGACGAGCTTTGGAGGTTTTTCCTGCGCCGGCCTTAAACCGTCCGCGGCGGGTAGCCGTGCTCGCGCAGGGCGTCGATGACTTCCTGGGTGTGCTGGGCGTCGCGGGTCTCGATGGTGATGTCGAACTCCGCGCCCTTGGCCGGCACGTCCAGCGCCAGGCGGTTGTGGTTCACCTCGATGATGTTGGCGCCCATGGTCCCGATCACGTGCGAGACGGTCGACAGCAGGCCCGGGCGGTCGTCGCCGACGATGCGCAGGGACACCAGCCGCTGGGCGCGCACCAGTTCGCGGGTCAGCACCGAGGCCAGGAGGCGGGTGTCGATGTTGCCGCCGCACAGGATCAGGCCGCACTTCTTGCCGCGGAAGCGTTCCGGATAGGCCAGCAGCGCCGCCAGCGAGGCCGCACCGGCGCCCTCGGCAATGGTCTTCTCGACGTTGCAGTACAGCGAGACGGCCTGTTCCAGGTGCGGCTCTTCCAGCAGCAGCACGTCGTCGATCAGCGGGCGGGCGACGCCGTAGGTCAGCTCGCCGACCTGCTTGACCGCGACCCCTTCGGCGATGGTCTGGCCGCCGCAGTGGGCCTGCACGCCGCGCATCTTGGCGGTGAAGGACGGGTACATGGCCGGCTCGCAGCCGACGATGCGGATGTCGGGATTGACCGCCTTGGCCGCCGTGGCCACGCCGCTGATCAGACCGCCGCCGCCGATCGGCACGGGCAGGATCTCCAGGTCCGGCGCGTCCTCCAGCATCTCCAGGGCGATGGTGCCCTGGCCGGCCATGATGTCGTAGTCGTCGAACGGGTGGACGAAGGTCAGGCCCTGCTCGTCGCGCAGCTTGCGGGCGTGGGCGTTGGCGTCGTCATAGGTCTCGCCCTCGATGACCACGGTCGCGCCGAAGTCGCGGGTGTGCTGCACCTTCACGAAGGGCGTGGTCTTGGGCATGACGATGGTGGCCGGCACGCCGAGGCGGGCGGCGTGATAGGCTAGGCCCTGGGCGTGGTTGCCGGCGCTGGCGGCGATGACCCCGCGCTGCTTCTCGACGTCCGAGAGCAGGAGCAGCTTGTTCAGCGCCCCGCGCTCCTTGTAGGCGGCCGTGAACTGCAGGTTCTCGAACTTCACCCACACCTCGGCGCCGGTAATCTTCGAGAGCGTGCGCGAATAGCGGCACGGGGTGCGCTCGATATGACCGGAAAGACGCTCAGCGGCGGCGCGGATGGCGGTGATGTCGAGGGTCATGAAGTTCGGTTTCTTCGTCCTGGAGCGATAGGCCGCGCGCACGGGGCGGCGGCCCGCCGTCCTTACCCCAAGGCGGGCGTCCGTGGGGCTAAAATCTGGCCCTCGGAACGCCGGCCGGACGGGCCGCGGGGGCCGTCTACAGCAGCTTCACCTGGATCGAGCGCATGGCCAGGCCCAGCTCGCGCGTGTCCTCGACGGGCTCGTCCTGCGGACGCTTTCGCACCGGCAGCAGCAGCTCCAGGTCGACCACGCCGTTCTCCAGCCGCGTGGTGAAGGCGTAGCGGGCGGGCATGGGTTCATCGGCCCGCACCCTGTGGTGCATTTCCTTGCCGTCGGGCGTGCGGATGATGAACGGCACGTGCGCCTGAGCGGCGAAGCTTGGAATGAACTCCAGGTCGATCCAGGCCTCGGCCGACGGCGGCGCATCCTGGATCCGGAACTGAACCCGCGCCCGGTCGGCGACGGTCCAGCACCATTCGGGCTCGGGATCGCCGAAGCCCGCCGAACCGATCGCGCGCTCGTCGGCCCGGCCGAAAAGAACCTTGCTGCCGTCGGCGACGACGCGATGCACGCGGCCCAGGTCGAACAGCTCCGACAGGCTCTTGCCGTCCCAGGCGTCGACCACCGGATGGAAGGCGCCGCGCAGGCCCGCCAGCTCTTCCGACGCCAGGCCGTAGAACCGGGCGTGCTCGGGCAGCGGCGCCATCAGGTTCTCGAAGCGGTTCTCGACGCCGAGGAACGCGGCGATGCGGCCGGCCTCTTCCTCGAAGTTGTTGGCCAGGCTCTCGTACTTGACGAACAGGTGGTCGGGATCGTCGCGATGCGCCAGGGCGTAGTCCCAGTTGCGCAGCCATTCCTCGATCGCCTGGCCGATGTCCTCGACGTGCCAGATGTCGGCCTTCAGCTTGGCCATCTTGGCCCGGTGCATCGACGAGCTGACCACGTCGAGCGGATTGCGGATGACCACCACGACCTTGGTCGACAGGCCGTACTGGGCCTTCAGCGCCTCGCGTTCCTTGAGGTCGAGGTTCGGCATCTTGTCGCCGAAGGCCTGCAGGTCGCCCTTGCCGGACGTCGCGCGATAGACGGCCTCCAGGATGTCGAAGAACGATTCACGACGCGGCACCGGCAAGAGGTCGACGATGTCGTTCGACGGACGCTTGTTGTCGCGCGCGGTGTGGTGGGCCAGGGCCGCGCCGAGCGGATCTTCCTTCTTCTTCTTGGCGGCGGCCTTGCGCGGCTTTTCCGCCACCGGGTCGGCGACGACCTCCTGGGCGACGATCTCCTGCGCGGCGGGCGGGGGCGTATCGATGGACGAGGCCACCGCCTCGACCGGGGCCTCGACCTTGGGCGGCGCGGCCGAGGCGGCCGCCAGCTGCAGGGCGACCTTCGGCTTCACCACGGAGGAGAATTCGCGCTGGCTGCGATCGGCGTCGAACAGGCGGTCGGCGATGTCGAACAGGCTCTTGAGGCCGTACTCGTGCATGCACCCAACATGCGGATGGGTGTTCAGGATCTGCTGGAGCACCGTTGTGCCGCTACGCGTGCCACCCGTGAGGAAAAACCACACTTTGTCCGTAGTCACCAAGTTAGACGCGGCATTACCCACAACGCAGACCCATCGATACATTTCAGCGATATCGAGATAGGGTCATCGCGGGTAAACGTTCGCAAACGCTACCTTAGAGGGAAAACAACGCCTCCCCTTGACCAACCCCACCTCAGATAGTGGCCGACACTATGTGATCACGCACGCTTGCTCAACACCCTAAGCCGGGTAGCCGACGAAGGGCGCGCGGCGGGGCCGGCGATCCTAGATCTGGATCCGCCCCAGCGAGCAGGCGGCGTCGGCCTGGTCGACCAGGCCGTAGGCCGTGACCTCGCCGGAAACCGTGGTCGCATAGCCGCGCCAGCCGACGGCCTCGGACGTCACCGCGGGCATGGCCTTGGGCACGTCGGGGCGCGGACGGCCGCCGTCGGCGGCGCCGGTGATCACGCCCTTGTCGTCGACCAGCAACACCTTGAGCGTCCCGCGCTTGCCGGTCGCGTCCCAGCCCCAGCCCTCGACGGCCACGCCGGACTTTCCGTCCCCGTAGCGGGCGGTGACGATGTCGACATAGCCCTCGCAGTCGGCCTTGGCGGGGAACTTGGCCAGCATCTTCTGGCCCAGGTACGGCTTGGCCCAGTCGGCGATGGCCGGCAGCTGATCGGCGACCAGCGGCGCGTTGGACCGGGCGCTGGAGCCGCCGGACAGGTCGCACGCGGCCAGGCCCAGCGTGGCGGCGATGATCAGGGAAGCGCGGAAAGCTTGCATGGCGTCACCTTCGGGAAAGATCGTCAAAACGCGACGAGGCGCGGGCGTAGATCGCGGCGTCGTGCTGGGTCAGTCGCTCCAGGAGATCGTCCGCGCGCGGATCGACGCCCTCGAACGGCTCCCAGTCGTATCGGCCCTGATAGACCACGTCGTCGTGGCGCTCCCGCAAGGGATCGCCGACGTCGCAGGCCAGGGCCTGGGCGAAAACGCGCCGCGCGCCGGGCAGGTCCTCGAAAATCCCCACGACGGCCTCGTCGACCAGGGCGCCGGCGGCCTCGACCGCGGTCGCCGGATCCAGCGGCGCGACCTCGCCGCGGGCGGCTTCCCAGCGGCCCTTGGGCAACGGACCGCCCAGGGCGCGCGCATAGCCGTTGTCGAGCACGGTGGGCGCGACCTGCGCCCCCTCGGCCAGGAAATCGGCCAGGTCCAGGCGCTTGGCCAGCCGGCACAGCTCGAAGTCCATCCGCTCGACCAGCGCCTCGTCATAGGCGCGCAGGTGGCGATAGACCCGCACCAGCCGCGCCTTGGGCTCGGCCAGCATCAGCAGCACCTGGCGCCGGCCCGGGATCAGGCGCAGGCTTGAACGATCGAAGAAGCCCGCGAACGCCCCGTAGGCCGCCAGGTCGACGGCCGACCGGAACAGCAGGCCGTTGTGCTCCTCAGGGCAGCGCACCTCCTGCGCGGTCCCGTCGGAAAACAGCCGCATCACCTGATCCGAACCGACCTGGGGCAGCCGCAGGAAGACCCGCCTCGCATGGTCCTCGGGCAAAGCGTCTTCCACGCCGTGGCGATAGCCCTCGACGCGGTCGAACAGCCCCGCCCGCTCGGCCATGAACAGGAATTCGGGACCGTCGAGCAGCCGCTGCCGGAAGCCCTCCAGGCTGAGCCCCGCCGAAAGGTGGGACTGCACGGCCTGGTCGCTTTCGGCCTCCCGCCCGAGAAGCCATCGATATCCTTCACGGACGTGCGCCTCGGTCAGCGGGGTGCTGCTCATGACGGCGCCCTCCTCAGCGCACGACGTTGATCGGGATCGCGACCTCCTGCGCGGCCCAACCGACGGTCTCGATCACAATGCGGGCCCGCAGCTCGTAGGACCCCGGCTTGGCCGGGACCGGCACCAGAAGATCGACCTCGCCGGCCGGCCGGTCGACGGCGCCGATGTCCATCCAGTCGCTGGAGAGTTCCGAGGAGCCCTTGCGCAACCAGGTGAAGGCCACGCGCGGGAAGGCTTCCTTGCTGGCCATCAGGGCGTTGCGGTTGCGCCAGCCGACGCTGACCCAGACGCCGCCGCGGGCCATCGCCGTGGACGCGTGCGAGGCGATGCCGAAGTCCAGACCCTCGAGATAGGCGCGTTCGGTCGGCGGCGCGGGCCGTTCGGTCGGCGCGGCGTGCGTCACCCGGGGCTCGGGCCACAACACGCTGCCCACCGTCAGCAGGTCGCGTTCGAGCTGCTCCTGATCGACCAGGCCGTCCTGCAGGTGGCTGGGATCGCGCTCCAGCTCGGCCAGACGCTCGGCATAGGCCGGCCGATGCCGGTGGTTGTCGATGATCCACGGCAGGACCTTGTCGTCGGCCGGCCGCGGCTCGGGCGAATTGGCGTAGTCGTCCGGCTTCAGCACGTCCGGCGGCACCCCGATCAGGCAGGAGCGGCCGAGGATGTAGTGATAGGTCGCCAGCATCCGCTGCAGGTCGGCGTTGCGCTCGAAGACCTGGCCGAAGATCTCGCCCCGCGAGCCCGGACCCTGACCCTGCCTGGCCGCCCAGTTGACGCGCAGCATGTCGCGCGCCGAACGGTAGCGGTCGACGAACGGGCGGGCGTACCAGCGCACCTCGGCGATCGCCGCGCCGCGGTGGGCGAAGTGATCGTAGTCGATCGAGGTCGTCGCCAGCATCAGCAGGTCGGAGACCTTGCCGCCCATGTAGCGGTCTTCCAGCCAGAACGGATGGATCGAGTTGAAGGCGCCCGTGAAGATCCGGCCGCTCAGGCCGCCCAGCGGATCGGCCGGCGCCGGGACGGCCTCGGCCAGATAGGCCAGCAGGCCGTCGAGATTGACCCGGTGCGGAAACACGATGTCGGGGCGGATGCGCAGCACCACCTGGTCGGGGTGCAGCCGCTCCAGCGCCCGCCGGAAGGTGGCGGTCTGCAGGTAGACGTGGCCGGGCCCGGCATAGCCGGTCGGCTGCGGCGCCTCGATGAGGATCGCGCCGATATCGGCCAGGTCCCGGCGCAGACCTTCATAGAGGTCGATCTCGCCGATCCAGGTCGAATAGTAGATGTCGTTGACCAGCCCCTGCCGGCGGTACTCGCCCAGGGACTTCAGGATCGGCCGAAAGAGATCCGGCCGGCGCACGAGTCCGCAGATTACGACAGTGACGGACATGGCTACTTGAGCATCCGGATGAGCGCGCGCCGATACTCGACGGGGCGCATGAACTTCAGCACCAGTCGCCAGAACAGCAGGTTCTCGATCTGGACGTTGCGGGCGCGACCCTCGTCGGAGAAGCGCACCGCGATGATGACGCCCAGACGGTGGTAGCGGCTGGCGAGCGCCCCGCTGCTGTAATAGGCCGCGCCGCCCGGATCGGGCTCGCGCCGCAGCAGACCGGCATAGATCGCCGCGACGAACTTGTGCTGCTCGACGCCCAGGAAGTCCTGCACGCGGAAGCGCCGGTTGGCCATGAAGTAGTAGAGCTCGGGATCCACCGGCGCGGCCACGTGCACCGGCGCCGGAGCCGCCGCCGGGGGCGGCGGGGGCGCCTGGTCGGCGACCTGGGCTTCGTTGAACCGGCGCCCCGCCGGAACGCGAGCGGCCCGCTTCAGCTGCGCCATGAGGGCCGAAAGATCGACGTCGCGGTGATGCTGCTCGGAAGGAATGCTCACTTCACGTTCTCCATCACGGCGGTGAACAGACGCTCGGCGTACTGGGGGAAGCTGCAGAAGTTGCGGGCGTAGGCCAGGCCGTTGCGGCTCAGCTGCTCGCGGGCGCCCGGGTTCTTGAACAGGTGGGTCAGCATCTGGACGAGCTCCTCGGCCTCGTGCTCGCCCACGTCGGCCTTCCAGGTCAGATCGTCGGCGTGTTCGGCGAACTGGCCAACATCGCTGACGAGGCAGGCCTTGCCGAACGCGAACGCCCGGTGAAGGCTCCCGGAGGATTCACCCAGGGTCGGATAGCGCAGGTTCAGCACGACGTCGCAGCGCTCGAGGCAGGCGTCGAACGTCATGTCCGAACACGACCCCGTCGCGATGATGTGGTCGGCCAGCCCCTGCTCCTCGATCATCGCCTTGCGGTCTATGCTGGGATCGTTGACCTCGCCCACCACCAGCAGGACGGCGTCGAAGCCCATCTCGCGCACGCGGGCCAGGGCGTTCAGGACGCTGGGCAGGCGCTTGAGGCGGTTGATGTGGCCGAAGGCGCCGATGACGAACCGGCCCTCCAGCTTGGCCAGCAGCCCGACGATGTCGGCGTCGAGCTCGTCGGAGCGATAGACCGGACGGCGGGTCGCCAGGGCGTAGGTGTCGATCGGCACGTTGGGAACCACGCCCCGCAGCGCCTCGGCCGCCGCACGGCTGTGCAGCACCACGCGGTGCGAGCGCTCGGCCACCAGGGCGTTGAGCGGATGCTCGAAGACGTCGACGCCCGTGAAGTCGGTGCTGTCGGCGTGGCTCAGCACCTCGGGCGTCACGTACTTGCCAAGGGCCTCCAGGTAGACGGCCCGCTCGCCCGGCTTGCTCGAACGGCCGAAGGCGTCCAGCACGAACGGGTGGATGTTCGGGTCGTGGATGATGATCGTCGACGGGTGCTCGATCGCGTACTGATAGAACTGCTTGTGGAACGGCGTGTTGTTGCCGATCTGCACGACCGCGCCGTCGAACGACTTCTTGCGGCGCAGGAACTTGGCCATCGGGATGATCTCGACGCCTTCCAGGGGCGTCGGGTCGAGCACGTCGTCGGTGTGGACCACCGTCAGCACGCAGCGCTCGCGCAGTTCCATGGCCAGGTGATAGGCGTCGTTGGCCACGCTGCTCGCCTGGGGCGGCCACGGGGTCAGAAGGGCGATCTTGCGGGCCTTGTTGGCCTCGATCGCCGGCGGCTGCGGGTGGAAGCCGCGCGAATAGAGCGCCGCGGAGTTCATCCACTCGAAACCGCGGGCGTGGCGCACCGCGCCCTGGTGGTCGAAACGACCGGCCTCGGTCTCGGCCACCATGGTCTTCAGCGCCTGGGCCACGCCCTTGGCGTCGTTCGGCTTGAAGTACACGGCGTAGTCGCCGCACACCTCGCGCGAGGTCGGGATGTCGGCGGCCGCGACGGGCGCGCCGCAGGCCAGGGCCTCGAGCAGCGGCAGGCCGAAGCCTTCCAGCAGCGAGTCGAACACCACGCCGTAGGCGGTGCGGGTCAGGTGCGCGACCTGGGCGTCGGTGACGAAGCCCAGGATCTCGACCCGGTCCGACAGGCCGTGCTCGGCGGCGATGGCCGTCAGCCGGGCCCGCGTCTGCTCGCTGACGCCGCAGACCACCTTGAACGTCAGGTCGCCCAGATCGCCGGCCGCCGCGGCCAGGCAGAAGCCCTCGACCACCTGCGGCAGGCCCTTGCGCGGGTCGTCGCCCGAAACGGTCAGGATGTGTCCCGGACGGTCCTTGCGCGTGATCCGGCCGGCGATCGGCCAGAACCGGCGGAAGTCGACGGCGTTGGAGGCCGCGTCGAGGCGGCCGCGCGGCTCGCCGCAATAGTCCCGCACCTGGGCGACGGCGCCCGCCGACACGCAGGGCAGGTAGTCGGGCCAGGTCTTCAGGCTTTCGACGCGGCGCAGGTACTCTTCGCGGTCCGCGGCCGCCCAGTTGTCGAGATAGATGTGCGGCAGCAGGGCCGGGATCAGGTCGTGGACCGTCAGCGCCACCTTGAGGCCGGGCAGCTCCGCCGGGAGCGCCACGTTCATCATCAGGGGGTTGGGGTTCCAGTACCAATCAGCGCCGACCCGGCGGGCCAGGTCGCTCACGCGCTCGCCGTAGAGACGGGTGCGCTCGCCCCAGTCGCCGGCGGGCGGCAGCTGGATGGTCTCCAGCTTCAGGACGCGCAGGACGTCGTCGGCGAAGACGTCGAGATCGGCTCCGGCCGGCATGGCCAGCACCCATTCGTGACTGATGTCGTAGCGCGCCAGCGCCGACACCAGTTCGATGAACACCCGACCGATGCCGCGGCCGACTTCAGGCGTGGCCAGGGTCTGGCCGTCGATGAGAATCCGCATGTCAGCCCAGCAGAGTGATCAGATTGTCGAGGAAGGCGTCCTCGCCGCAGGTGCTTTCGACGTACTCAAACCCCTTCCGGCCCTTGCGGGTGCGGACCGACGGCTCGGAGAGCTCCAGGCAGGCGCGCTCGAAATCGTCGTAGGACCAGACCGCGGCGCCGCCGTTGGAGCGCTCGATGTGGCCCTTCAGCACCTCGCAGGCGCCGTTGACGATCACCGGGCAGCCCTGGGCCCAGGCTTCCATCACCACGTACGAGAAGCTTTCGTTGCCGCTGAGGTTCACCAGGGCGGACGACTGACGCAGGATGGCGGCCTTCTCGGCCTCGCTGACGAACCCGCGATAATCGACATCGTAGCCTTCGAGAAGCGAACGCTCTCCGTCGCCCGTGATCGTCAAGCGGAAAGGCTCCTGCCCAGAGGAAAGCAACCTGTGATTTAGAAGCCTATGCCAATCCAGGAGCACCGGCAAACCCTTGCCGCGATCCAGCCGGCCCACGTAGAGCAGCTGCCGCTGACGGCCTTCGTAGGCCGGCGGCTGGTCGGGCGTGCCGACCGGCAGGCTGGTCACCGGCGCCTCGACGTCGCGACGGCTCATGGCGTCGCCGTGGGCGCTCAGGGTGAGATCCTTTTCCTCTTCGGTGAGGAACATCATCGCGCGCGCGCCGGTGATCAGGCGCTTGACCGGCTCCCAGTAGAACGGCGCTTCGTCGTGGAACGCCGACATGACGACGGCCCGTCCCGGCGCCGCGGCCACCACGCCATGGGCCAGGGCCTGGTAGTACGGACCGCAGATCACCAGCACGTCTTCGTCGAGCGCCTTGACGGCGGCGTACAGCGCGTCGCTGGCCAGGCCCAGGCGGAAGAAGGCTTCCTTGTCGGCTTCCGAAAGCACGCCGCCCGAATAGAGCCGGTGATTGATGGCGTGGTACTCGTCCATGCCCTCGGCGTTCACCGCGAAGCGGCGCACGGGCAGCCCGTCCAGGCTGTCGACGTCAGGCAGGTCCTGATGCTTGGCCCAGTCCTTGAAGGGACTCTCCGACTTGGTGGTGAAGATCGTGACGTCCCACCCGCAGGCGCTCAGCAGCCGCGCGGTGTCGAGCAGCGCGCGCGCAGCCCCCCCGGCGAACGTCCCCACCCAAGGCACGCACACGACGGCGCGCGGCGAAGCCTTATCTTTTTGAGCCCCGTTCAAGTTCAGTCTCCACTCAGCCCAAAAACCCGCGCCGCCTTGTCGGGGAAGTCGGTGCACAACATCAGACGATCGCTGGCCAGCGACGCCGTCTCGCGCCATTGCGCCCAGACGTCGTCTTCGGGGCGCTTGTGCAGTTCGGGGGAGACCAGCGCGACCTCCTTGCCCTTGGCCAGCCAGCCCTCGATGTCGGACGGCGCGATCCAGTCCGACACGAACGCGTCCATCCAGATGCCGACCGCCTGGGCTTCGAAGCTCGGCGCCGGCTCGTATTCGGAAACGCGCGAATAGCAGTCGAGGTCGTGGCGCATGTAGCCGACGGCGTCGGCCACCGACATGTCGAACACGAAGTAGCGGTCGACGCCATGGCGGGCCAGGGCCTCGGCCAGCGGCTTCTGCAGGCCGTCGGCCTTGATGTTCAGCGCCAGGCGTCCGGGCTGGCCGGCGGCGGCGTACCAGGCCAGCAGGTCGTCCAGCCCGATATGGTCCTGCCCGGTCGGCGGGTCGTGGCTGACCACCACCCGGCCCTCGTGATCTCGCAGGTCGGTCTCGACGCCATAGCCGGCGTCGAAGGCCCGCCGGATGGCGAGTTCGCTATTCTTCTCTTCGGGAGACCGCCACCAACCGCGGTGCGCCAACAGCAACAAGACAGCCTCGCTCGTTCAGTGGAAAAGTTTGCCGACAGGCTGGACCTGGGAGACGGCGGCGGCGTGCACGCGACGCCCCTCGGCGATCACCCCGTTCATCATCGGGCAGACGAACAGCGCGCCCTTGAAGGCCAGGCGATCGGCATGGGCCATCGAGTGGGCCGCGGCCCGCAGGAACAGACCGGAATTCTCGAAGAAATAGGTGCCGGCCGAGGCCTCGCGCGAGATCACGCGCTTCTCGGCGGCCTCGACCACCTGGCCGTTCTCGCGGCGCAGATAGCTGTAGGCGGGATCCTCGGAGTCGAAGACCGGCACCAGGCCGCCCTCGGCGATCAGCGGCCGAGCCGCGGCCCAGTCGTCCCACTGATAGAGGATGTCGACCAGATCCACGCACAGCGGCTGGTGCGGATCGGCCAGCGCCGCGCCGGCCAGGACGCTGTACATCGCCCCGGCCGTCAGCTGCGACAGGGTCACCTGCCGCGCGCCCGCATAGCGGCCGTTCAGGAACCCGGCCAGTTCGTCCCGTCCCTCGCCCTCGCGCAGGATGAAGATGACGTCCTGCGCCGTGGTCTCGCCGGAGCGGAACCACGGACGCCCCTCGAGCGCGGCCGCCACCAGGGGCTGGCCGCCCACGTCGTAGAGCGCCCGCACGCCATGGCGCGGATGGACCACGTCGGGCCCGGCCAGCGGGACGATGATCTTCACGAGGTCTTCAGCGCCAGGTAGGCGTCGAGATCGGCCGGCGTGCCGATCCCGTGCATGGCCGCGGCCGGCACCTCGTAGACGCCGATGCGGGCGCCGTTGCGGATCGCGTAGTTGTAGACCGGGCAGACGTAGAACTCGTTGTTCACCCGGTCGTTGCGGGCGATCATGTCGACCGCCGCCTTCACGAAGTCGCGCCCGCGCGCGAAGTAGTAGAGGCCCACGGTCGCCAGGTCGGAGATCGCGACCTTCTCCTTGACCTCGGTCACCAGGCCGTTGTCGTCGACCTTGGCGAACGACCACTTCGGATCACGGTCGGCGTCGCGGAAGCAGAGGATCGAGCCGTCGAGGCCGCGCGTCTTGCAGTCGTCGATGAAGGCGGCGCAGTCGAAGTCGATGATCTGGTCGCAGTTGGCGATCAGGATCGGACGATCAAGGTCGATCTGCTCGCGCGCCAGCAGCACCGTGCAGGCGGCGCCTTCGGTCAGGCGGTCGACGACGGCGAACTGGGTGTCGCCGCGGGCTTCCAGCAGCTGCACGGTCGAGGGCTCGGCCTCCAGGTGCTCGCCGCGCGCCAGCAGCAGGTAGTCGGCGTGCGGCGTCGACAGGTTCTCCATGACCTGCTCGATCATCGGACGGCCCAGGACGTCGATGAACGGCTTGGGCTTGGTGTAGCCGGCCTGGGCGAAGCGGCTGCCCTGCCCCGCCATCGGGATCACGACCAGCGGGCCTTGCGCGCTGCGCTCAGTGCGGTTCATCGCCATCCGGGCCTCGTAGTGTTCGATGCGTTGCGGAGAGTAGAAGCTGACGTAGCGGTCGTCTTCCATCGTGATCGCGCCGACCTGGGCCCCGTCGAGGATCGCCTCGTTGAGCGTCGGCGCGACGTAGAAGGCGCCGTTCACCGAGCGGCCGGCCTCGATCGAGCGCATGGCGTAGCGCACGAAGTCGCCGCCATCGCGGAAATAGTAGAAGCCGGCGACCGCGTTGCGGCTGATCGGACGCTTCTCGGCCGCCTCGATGACGCGCGAGCCTTCGGTGCGGACGTAGGACCAGCGCGGGTGCACGGAATCGAACGTCAGGACGCCGGCGTCGTCGCCTCGGGCCTCGAAGGTGCGGACGGCGCCGCGCAGGTCGAAGTCGAGGATCTGGTCGCCGTTGGCGATCACCAGCGGGCCTTCGTCGATATAGTCGACCGCCATCAGCGCCGAACAGGCCGCGCCGTCGGTCGGGCGGTCCAGGATGACGATGTCGGCGTTGCCGTCGGTGGCCAGCAGCGCGACCTGGTCGAGGTTGAACGCACGGCAGTCCTCGGCCCGCAGGACGAAGACGAAGCGGGCGTCGGGGCTCAGACCGCGCAGGTTCTCGACCACGCGCTCGATCATCGGCCGGCCGGCGACCTCGACCAGCGGCTTGGGGAAGTGGAAGTTGGCCGGGTCGAAGAACGCGTCGTTGGGCGCGGCCAGGGGAACGAGGATTTTCATCGAGCCGACTCGGCCTCCCTGATCGCCTTGGCGATACGCTCGTAATTGACGTCGTACACGGTGCCGACGACCAGCACGTGGGCGCCGGAGGCCCGCGCGGCGGCGATGCCGTGGTCGTTGTCCTCGACGATCAGGCACTCATGCGGCTCGAGCCCGAGCCGCTTGATGGCCGCCTCGTAGATGTCCGGCGCCGGCTTGGGCTTGGGCACATCCTCGTTCGAGAGGGTGAAGTCGAGATACTCCGACAGCTTCGACAGTTCCATCATCAACTCCACCGTGCGGCGGATGGAGTTGGAACAGACCGCCAGCTTGTAGCCGTCGCGCTTGAGTTGCGAGAGCGCCATCTGGTGATGGAACATCGGCCGGCAGCGCTCGGTCGTCAGGGCGACCGTGTACTGCTGCTTCAGGTCGTTCAGGAAGCCATGCAGCTTCTGGGGCAACCGGCGCGCACGCGTGAGGATCTCCAGCTTCTTCCGGGTGGGAAGACCGTCGTAGATGCTCAGATGTTCGTCGCGGCTGATCTCCATGCCGAAATGGCGAAGAGCCGAATTGAGCGCCTCGTAATGCCAATCCTTGGCATCGATGAGCACGCCGTCCATGTCGAACAGGACTGCTTTAATCTCGGACATTGAAACTCACCATTGAGTCGCGGACAGCCGACTATCGAGCGGCGGATATACCCTCAGGGAAGCGCGGCGCCAGATCGGCGTAGCGCGCCCAGACCTCGCGCGGCTCGCCGTAGTCGACGATCCGCCCGCGATCCATCCAGATCGCCTGGTTGCAGTATTCGGCCAGCGCCTCGCCCGAGTGGGTGGCCATGGCGAACACCTTGGCCGTCGAGAAGGCGGCCCGCGTATGCTCCACGGCCTTCCGCTGGAAGACCGCGTCGCCCGCGCCGATCACTTCGTCGACGATCAGGATTTCCCCCGGCAGGGCCAGCGCCAGGCCGTAGCTGAGGCGCAGCAGCATGCCCGACGAGTAGGTCCGGGTCGGCAGGTTGATGTACTCGCCCAGCTCCGCGAACTCGATCACCCGCTCGCGCAGGGCCGGAACGTCGCGGGCCGGGATGTCGAACAGCCGGCACAGGAAGTTGATGTTCTGCACGCCGGTCTTTTCGCCGTCGAGGCCGGCGCCCAGCGCGATGATCGACGAGATCCGGCCTTGAACGACGCGGCGACCTTCCTGCGGCCAGTTGATGCCGGCCAGCGTCTTCAGCAGCGTCGACTTGCCCGAGCCGTTGCGGCCGATGATGCCCAGGCGGTCGCCGTCGCGCAGGCTCAGGCTGACGCCGCGCAGGGCGTGGACATAGGTCGCCGCGCCGCCGCGGGTGAGGACGCCGAAGGTGGCGCGACGCGCCACGGCCGTGAACAGCGATTGCTGGCTGCCCGCCGAGAAGACCGGGTAGCGCACGTGGACGGAGTTGAGTTCCAGCAGGGCCACGGTCAGATCCAATAGCTGAGGTTTTTGCGGCTGACGACGAACGACACGCAGCCGATCACGATGGAGGCCAGCGCCGAGGCGATCGAGCCCACCCAGGTGGTCATGGTCGGGATCTGGCCGAGCATGGGAGCGCGGATGACTTCGACCAGGTGGTAGAAGGGGTTCAGGTTGAAGAACCACACGGCCGAGCCCAGGGCCGACTTTTCCCAGAAGATCGGGGTCAGCATGAACAGCACGCCCACGAAGGCCGTCACGGCCGGCGAGACGTCGCGGAACCGCGTGCCCAGCACGCCCAGCGTGAAGGTCCAGCCCAGGGCCGCCGTCAGCACGATCACCAGGCCCGGAATGAGGTACAGCGTGTTGGCGTTGGCGACGTTCTTCACCAGGATCAGCGCCGCGACGTAGACGATCATGTTGTGCAGGAAGGTCAGGAACTGGCCTGCGACCGCGCGGAACACATGGCTCGACGCCGGCAGGTCGTAGGACAGCAGCAGACCCTGGGCCCGCATGAACGCGACCGGCCCCTCGCCCAGCGAGTTGGCGATCAGGTTCCAGCAGGTCATGCCGGCGGCGAGATAGACGAAGAACTCGTCCAGAGGCCGCTTGAAGATCTTGGCGAACATGAAGGCCAGGCCGCAGATCGTCGCGGCGTGGCTGATGGTGATCCAGAAGGGACCGATCGTCGTACGGCGATACCGGCTGACAAGGTCATCCCAGGCGAAAACCATCCAGATATGGACCGACGTCAGCCCGGCGCGGAGATCTTGGATAGATCTGCTCGAATTGTCTGTAGACATAAGGCTCCAGGAGCATTCAGTGTTTTATCGCGCCCTGCGACCGAAGGCGTGAAAAGCTGTTTACGTAAGGGCGGCGTTGCTCACGGCTGAGCGGTACATTCTTTCCAGAAGGGATTCTATCGTTTGAAGATCCCAGCCCCCGATCGAGGCCTCGAGCCGTCGGCGATCACCAGTGATACTCTTGGGCTCTCCCGACCGAATTAAGGCTTGGTCGCGGACCACGGCCATGTCGCGCCCGGAGATCTTCTTGAGGATCTCGACCAGGCTGGCCAGGTGCACGCGCCGTCCCGAGCAGATGTTGAGCGGCTCGGTAGGCTCGGCCTTCATGATCAGGCGGACATAGGCCTCGCACGTGTCGTCGACCGACGAGATGTCGCGGTAGAGGTCCAGTTCGCCCAGCGTGATGCTGGTCGCGCCGCGCGCGAAGGCGCCCACGATCTTCGGCGTCAGGAAACGCTCGTCCTGGCCCGGACCGGTGTAGTTGAACGGCCGGACCACCTGGATCGGCAGCGTCCGGCCCGCCACGCGGCACATATGCTCGACGCCCGCCTTGCTGGCGGCGTAGTGGTTGCCCGGAGCGACGGGGTGGTCTTCGCCCACCACGGCGCCGTCCTGGGCCGGGGCGTAGATCGAGGCGCTGCTGGGAATGATCGTCAGCCGGGGCGGACGATCCTCCAGCGCCTGCAGGAGGTTGGCCACCCCCACGACGTTCGCGGCGTAGACGGCGGGGTAATCGCGCCCGCCGGCGAAGCTGTAGCCCGCCAGGTTCACGACCACGTCCGGACGCGCGATCTCGACGGCCCGGGCCAGCGACGCGGGATCGAGCAGATCCGCGGCGATGGCGCCGTCCTCCCCGCTACGCGAGGAGACAAAGGTTTCGACGCCTAGGGCGCGGAGACGCCCCACCAGCACGCGGCCGGTGAAACTCTCTCCGCCGACGACGAGAACCGAGCCCGGATCAGAACGAGAAGCCACGCTCGTTCCTCTGCAGGTCGGCGGTCACCATCATCTTGCAGAGCTGTTCCACAGTGGTTTCCGGACGCCAGCCGAGTTCGTCGTGGGCCTTCTGGTACGAGCCCAGCAGCAGGTCCACTTCCGCCGGGCGGAAGAAGCGTTCGTCGATCTCGACCAGCACCTTGCCGGTCTTGTCGTCCACACCCTTTTCGTCGACGCCGGCGCCGGTCCAGCCGATGGTCACGCCGACGGCCTCGAAGGCGATCTCGACGAAGCGACGCACGGTCGTCGTCTTGTTGGTCGACAGGACGAAGGTGTCCGGGGTGTGGTGGTCGAGGATGCGGCACATGCCGTCGACGAACTCGTCGGCGTAGCCCCAGTCGCGCTGAGCGTCGAGGTTGCCCAGACGCAGCACGCTTTCCTTGCCCTGCGAGATGCGGGCGACGGTGTTGGTGATCTTGCGGGTCACGAACTCCTGCCCGCGCAGGGGGGACTCGTGATTGAACAGGATGCCGCTGGTGGCGAACATGCCGTAGGATTCACGGTAGTTCACGGTCAGCCAGTGGGCGAACAGCTTGGCGGCGGCGTACGGGCTGCGCGGATAGAACGGCGTGCTCTCGTCCTGCGGCACCGCCTGGACCAGGCCGAACATCTCCGAGCTCGAGGCCTGGTAGAAGCGGATGGTCTTGTCGACGCCCCGGATGGCCTCGAGCAGGTTCAGCGGACCCACGCCGGTCATCTGGGCCGTGGCCACCGGCTGGTCGAACGACACGCCCACGAAGCTCTGGGCCGCCAGGTTGAAGACGTGCGTCGGCTCGGACCGCTCGATCAGGCGATAGGCGGCGCCGATATCAAGAAGATCATACTCCGCCAGCGAGAGTTTAGGGTGCTGAAGCAGACCGAGATCATCGAGTCGCCAAAAGTTCACCGAGCTCCCACGACGGTAGGTGCCAATGACTTCAAATCCATCCTGGATCAAGCGGCGGCAAAGATAAGCGCCATCCTGACCGGTAACGCCGGTAACAACTGCTCGCTTCATAGATTGGCTACTCTTCCCCAGCGCCCAGGGGCGCGCTTATTCGATACAGGCTCCCGGCGAACCCGCCAACCCAAAAGGGTGAACGGCGAACCGTTCACCCTCGTGGGTTATGGGTGCGGCGTGTAGCAACCCACGCTTTATCGTTCAACAGCATCAACCACCGCCTCAGCGGTGATGCCGAACTCTTTATAAAGACGCTCGAACGGGGCCGACGCGCCGAAGCCCGTCATGCCGACGAACTTGCCGTCTTCGCCGATGAAGCGCTCCCAGCCCTGGCGGATGCCGGCCTCTACGGCCACGCGCACCGGGGCCGAACCGATCGTCGCCTTGCGGTAGGCGGCCGGCTGCTGGTCGAACAGCTCCCAGCACGGAACCGAGACCACGCGGGTCGGCTTGCCCTTCGACTGCAGCACTTCGCGGGCGGCGACGGCCAGGCCGACCTCGGTGCCGGTGGCGAAGATCGTCACGGCCGCTTCACCGCCTTCGGCGGCCAGCAGCTCGTAGGCGCCCTTGGCCACCTGGTTCTCGCCGGCGGCGGTGCGGACGTGCGGGGTCTTCTGGCGCGACAGGCACATCACCGACGGCGTGGTGTTCTGCTGCAGGGCCACCTGCCAGGCCTCGGCGGCCTCGACGGCGTCGGCCGGACGGAAGACCAGCAGGTTGGGGATGGCGCGCAAGGACGCCACGTGCTCGACCGGCTGGTGGGTCGGGCCGTCCTCGCCCAGGCCGATGGAGTCGTGGGTCATCACGTGGATGACCTTGGCCTGCATCAGGGCGCCCAGGCGGATGGCCGCGCGGCTGTAGTCGGCGAAGGCCAGGAAGGTGCCCGAGTACGGGATGACGCCGCCGTGCAGCGCCATGCCGTTCATGGCCGCGGCCATGCCGAACTCGCGCACGCCGTAGTGGACGTAGCGGCCGGCGTAGTCGGGCGTGTCATAGGCGCCCATGCCCTTGACCAGGGTGTTGTTCGAGCCGGTCAGGTCGGCCGAGCCGCCGATCATTTCCGGGATGACCGGGATCAGCTGGTCCAGCGCCGAGCCCGAGTGCACGCGGGTGGCGTTGACGGGCTTGTTCTCGACGGCGGCGGCGATGTGGGCCTCGAGCTTGTCGAAGGCGCCGGCCGGCAGCTGGCCCTTGACCACCGCGCGGGTGAACTCAGCGCCCTTGTCCGAGGCGGCGACGGCGGCTTCCCAGCCCTTGCGGACGCGGGCGCCGCGGCGGCCGACGCTCTTCCAGGCCTTGGCGATGTCGTCCGGCACGGTGAACGGCGCGGCGTCCCAGCCCATGGCGGCGCGGGCGGCGACGATCTCGCTGTCGAACAGGGTGTAGCCGTGGCTGTGGGGGTCGCCTTCTTTCGGACCCGCGCCCTTCGAGATCAGCGTCTTGCACGCGATCATGGTCGGGCGGTCCTGCTTGGTCGCCCAGCGCAGGGCGGCGGCGATCTTGCCGTGGTCGTGGCCGTCGACGACCTTCACGGCCCAGCCGGCGGCCTTGAAGCGGGCGACCTGATCACCCGTCTCGGCGATCGTGGCCACGCCGTCGATGGTGGTGTTGTTGTCGTCGAACAGCACGGTCAGCTTCGACAGCTTCAGGCGGCCGGCCAGGCTGATGGCCTCGTGGCTGACGCCTTCCATCAGGCAGCCGTCGCCGGCGATCACCCAGGTGCGGTGGTCGACGAGGTCCTTGCCGTAGACGGCGGCGAGGTGAGCCTCGGCCATCGCCATGCCGACCGAGGTGGCCAGGCCCTGGCCCAGCGGACCGGTGGTGGTCTCCACGCCCGGGGTGTGGTGCACTTCGGGGTGGCCGGGGGTCAGCGAACCCCACTGACGGAAGTTCTCGATCTCCTTCATCGTCACGGCCTTGTAGCCGGTCAGGTGAAGCAGCGAATAAAGCAGCATCGAGCCGTGGCCGGCCGACAGCACGAAGCGGTCGCGGTCGGCCCAGTCTGGCTTGGAGGCGTCGAACTTCAGGAACTTGCTGAACAGCACGGTGGCCACGTCGGCCATGCCCATCGGCATGCCCTGGTGACCCGACTTGGCCTTGTGCACGGCCTCCATCGAAAGGACGCGGATGGCGTCGGCCATCTTGATCGGCGAGACGGGCATGGGCTCTGGCTCTTCGGCTTTTATGTCTGTGGACGGCGGGGGCGCCTGCGCGGCCCGCACGTGACATGCGTGGCCTCCAGGGTCAAGCAACCGGGGCACAAGCCCCGCAGGCTGAGGCCGCTATGCAACGGCGCGCGGACCGGATATAGCTGGACCCCGACTTATGCTCAGTTTCAGCATAACCTCGAAAGGTCGACCGCGTGGGCAGCCCGTCGTTCTTCTCTCCCTACCGTCACGGCTTCGTCCGGGTCGCCGCGGCCGTTCCGAAGGTCAAGCTGGCCGATCCGGCCCAAAACGCCGACCGCGTGCTCGACCTCGTCCGCCAGGGCCACGACCAGGGCGTGGCGGTGATGGTGTTCCCGGAACTGGGCCTCACCGGCTACTCGATCGACGACCTGCTGCAGCAGGACGTGCTGCTGGACGCCGTCGAGGCGGCGATCGCGACCCTGGCGCGGGAAAGCGCGCACCTCTCGCCGATGTTCGTGGTCGGCGCGCCGCTGCGTGACGGCGGGCGCCTCTACAACACCGCCGTGGCCATCCACGCCGGCCGGGTGCTGGGCGTCACGCCCAAGAGCTTCCTGCCCAACTATCGCGAGTTCTACGAGCGCCGCTGGTTCACGCCCGGCGCCGGGGTGACGGGCAAGACCCTGCGGCTGGCCGGCCAGGACGTTCCGTTCGGGACCGACATCCTGTTCCGCGCCGACGGCTTCACCGTCGGCGTCGAGATCTGCGAGGACGTCTGGACGCCCAATCCGCCCAGCACCGCCCAGGCGCTGGCCGGGGCCGAGATCCTGCTGAACCTGTCGGCCAGCAACATCACCATCGGCAAGTCCGAGACCCGCCGCCTGCTGTGCGCCAGCCAGTCGTCGCGCGCCGTGGCGGCCTATGTCTATTCGGCGGCCGGCGCGGGCGAGAGYTCGACCGACGTCGCCTGGGACGGCCACCTCGACATCCACGAGATGGGCGCCTTGCTGGCCGAGACCGAGCGCTTCTCGACCGGCCCGACCTGGACCTATGCCRACGTCGACGTCGAGCGGCTGCGCCAGGAGCGCATGCGCGTGGGCAGCTTCGGCGACGCCATGGCCCTGGCGCCGCCGCCCGTTCCGTTCCGCATCGCTTCGTTCGACTTCGTCCCGCCGGCCGGCGACCTGCCCCTGGCCCGGGCGGTCGAGCGCTTTCCGTTCACGCCGTCGGATCCGGCCAAGCTGCGCGAGAACTGCTACGAGGCCTACAACATCCAGGTCCAGGGCCTGGCCCGGCGCCTGGAGGCCTCGGGCCTTAAGAAGCTGGTCATCGGCATCTCGGGCGGCCTCGACTCCACCCAGGCCCTGCTGGTGGCGGCCAAGGCCATGGACCAGCTTGGCCTGCCGCGCGCGAACATCCTGGCCTACACCCTGCCCGGCTTCGCCACCTCGGACCGCACCAAGGACAACGCCTGGGGCCTGATGCGCGCCGTCGGCACGACCCCCGCCGAGCTCGACATCCGCCCGGCCGCGACCCAGATGCTGAAGGACCTGGGCCACCCGTTCGGGCGCGGCGAGCCGGTCTACGACGTCACCTTCGAGAACGTGCAGGCGGGCCTGCGCACCGACTACCTGTTCCGCCTGGCCAACCACAACGCCGCGCTGGTGGTCGGCACCGGCGACCTGTCGGAACTGGCGCTGGGCTGGTGCACCTACGGCGTCGGCGACCACATGAGCCACTACAACCCCAATTGCGGGGCGGCCAAGACGCTGATCCAGCACCTGATCCGGTTCGTGGCCCATTCGGGCGACGTCGACGCGGCGACCACCGCCCTGCTGGAAGACATCCTGGCCACCGAGATCTCGCCCGAGCTGGTGCCGGGCGAGCAGGTGCAGGCCACCGAGAGCTTCGTGGGCCCCTACGCCCTGCAGGACTTCAATCTCTTCTATATGACGCGCTACGGCATGGCGCCGTCGAAGATCGCCTTCCTGGCCTGGAGCGCCTGGCATGACGCGGCCAAGGGCGGCTGGCCCGCCGGCCTGCCGGAGACGGCGCGCCGCGCCTACGACCTGGCCGAAATCCGCAAATGGCTGGAGCTTTTCCTCAAGCGCTTCTTCGCCAACCAGTTCAAGCGCTCGGCCGTGCCCAACGGCCCGAAGATCTCGTCCGGCGGCGCCCTGTCGCCCCGCGGCGACTGGCGAATGCCCTCGGACGCCGCGGCTGATGCATGGCTGGCCGAGCTTTCCGGGAACACGCCCAGATAGAGCGCTTGGCGGTCGACACCAATGAATATGACCGTCCGGCGGGTGGACCCGGCCGGATTTGTCCTATAGTCCGCACCCCCATAGGCATCTTGGAAAGCTGGGGGTTTTTTCGGTGGACGCCATCTATCCGGTCATCCTGTGCGGCGGGTCAGGCACGCGCCTCTGGCCGTCGTCGCGGGCCGACCGCCCGAAGCAATTCCTCAAGCTGATCGGTGACCGCTCGAGCTTCCAGGAAACCATCCTGCGCGTGATGGACCTGCCCGGCGCCCGGGAAATCGTCGTCGTGACCGGCCGCCAGATGGCCGAGCTGGTCGAGCGCCAGGCCCGCGAGATCGGCGCCAATCTGGTGGTGATCATCGAGCCCGAGGCCCGCGATTCCGCGCCCGCCATCGCCGCCGCGGCCGCCTATGTCCGCGCCAAGACGCCCGACGGCGTGGTGCTGATGCTCGCCGCCGACCACCACATCGCCGAGGTCGACGTCTTCCGCGACGCCGCCCTGACGGCCGTGTCCGCCGCCCGCAACGGCCTGATCGTCACCTTCGGCGTCCAGCCGACCGGRCCGGCCACGGGCTTCGGCTACATCAAGCCCGGCCAGCCGCTGCCCAGCGGGGTCAAGGCCATCGAGGCCTTCGTCGAGAAGCCCGACCTGGAGACCGCCAAGCGCTACCTGGCCGAAGGCTACTACTGGAACAGCGGCAACTTCGCCTTCTCCGCCAAGACGCTGCTGGAAGAGCTGGACGCCTACGAGCCGGCGATCAGCACCGGCGCGGTCCAGGCCGTCGACAAGGCCGCCCGCAACGGCATCACCCTGCATCTCGACCCGGAATCCTTCTCGACCACCACCAAGAAGTCGCTCGACTACGCGGTGATGGAGCGCACCTCGAAGGCCGCGGTGGCCCCGGCCGCCTTCACCTGGTCGGACCTGGGCGCGTGGGACGCGATCTGGGAAGCCTCGATCCGCGACCCCTCGGGCAACACCGCCAACGGCGACGTGCACCTGATCAACACCAAGGGCGTCCTGGCCCGCTCCAACGGTCCGTTCGTCGGCGCCATCGGCGTCGAGGACCTGCTGATCGTGGCCGAGAACGACGCGGTGCTGGTCTGCCGCCGCGACGACGCCCAGGCGGTCAAGACGCTGGTCGACGTGCTGAAGGCCAGCGGTCGCGACATCGCCCACCGCCACGCCATCGCCTTCTCCGGCGGCATCGAGCGCCAGCCGGTGACCCGCTCGGCCGCCGCCGAGGTCTCGCTCTGGCGCTTCGAGGCGGGGGCCATGACCAGCCTGCCCGCCAGCTCCATCCAAGTCCTGGACGGCGCCCTGGAAGCCGAGGTCGAGACCTACGCCCAGGGCGCGCGCGCCGACCTGCACTCGCCGGTCATGGTGCGCGCCGCCGAGGCCAGCACCGCCCTGATCACGATCTGGCGCTGACGACCCGGTCCAGCTCCAGGATGGCGCAGACGATGTGATAGAAGGAGCTGGCCGGCGCCGGCTCCTCCACGAACGTCCCGTCGGCCTGGAGCTTGTCGCGCCACAGGCCCGGCACGGCCACGTCGAGATACTTCAGCAGGGCCTCGGCGCCGTCGGCCGCCACGTCCATCCACGCCGCGTCGCCGGTGACCTGGGCCGCCAGCACGCCGGCCTTCACCCACTCGGTCTGGGCCCACAGGCGGGCGACGCCGTCGTGCACGCTCATGTCGTCCAGCAGGGCGAAGATCGCCACGCCGCGCGCGGGATCCACGCCCGGCCCCTTGCCGATCTCGATCATGCGCAGGGCCGCGGTCTTGGCGTCGTCGCGTCCGGACAGCTGGCTCCAGCGCAGCAGCAGCCAGGCCCACTCGAACTGGTGGCCCGGCTCGACGATGCGCCCGGCCACGCCGGGGGCGGGGTTCCAGTCGCCGTCATAGTATTCGCGCAGGCCGCCGCTCTTGGGATCGATGAACTTGGCCAGCGCCAGTTCGGCGATCTCGTCGGCCATTTCGCGCCAGCGCGCGTCGCCCCCTGCCTCGATCCAGGCCAGGCTGGCCTCGAAAAGATGCATATGCGGGTTCGACAGCAGCGGCAGGGTGCGCGGAACGCTTTCCTCGAAACCGGCCACCGGGTGCTTCAGCGAGCCGTAGAGGGCGTCGCGCAGTTCGACGGCGATCTGCGGCAGGTCCTCGCGCTCGGGCAGGGCCTGGCTGGCCATGGCCAGGCCGAACAGGCCGAAAGCCTGGTCGTAGAGGTCCACCTTGTCGTCCAGCGGCGCGCCGTCCGAGCCCACCAGGGTGCGGAAGAAGCCGTCCGGGCGGCGGTAGCGCGCCAGGTAGAACGCCAGGCCGTGGGCCAGCGCCTCGCGCCAGGGGCCTTCCCAGCCCAGCATGCCCGCCACGGCGTAGGAATAGATCTGGCGCGGCTGCACCCGCGCCCGGCGCGGCGCCTCGACCGGGCTGCCGTCGAGGTCGATCTTCTCGAAGAAGCCGCCGTTCACCCGGTCGGCCCCCACCGTCCACCAGAGCGGGAAGGCGTCGTTCAGGGCCCATGTCTTGAGCTGATCCCGCAAGCGGACGATACGGGCGGCGTCGGTCATGGAAGTCTCCTCAAGGTGAGCCGTTTCTAGCCCGCTCCGTTCGAGGCGCAACCCTCTGCTTGTGGCGGTGCAGGGGCTCGCGTAATGGCTAGCGGATGTCCAGCGAAGCGCCGCTCAAGGCCGTTTTCTTCGATCGCGACGGCGTGTTGAACGCGGACCACGGCTATGTCCACGACCCCGCGCGCCTGGAATGGATCCCCGGCGCCAGGGAAGCCGTCGCGGCCCTGACCCGGGCGGGTGTCCGCTGCATCGTGGTCACCAACCAGTCCGGCGTCGCGCGCGGCTACTTCCCCGAGACGGCCGTGCACGCCCTGCATGCCTTCATGCGCGAGGAACTGGCGCGCACCGGCGGCGAGATCGCCGCGTTCTATCACGCCCCCTTCCACAAGAACGCCGTGATCGAGGCCTATCGCCACGACGACCACCCCGACCGCAAACCCAACCCCGGCATGATCCTGCGCGGCCTGGCCGAGCACGGCCTCTCGCCCGAGACCTGCGTGCTGGTCGGCGACAACGACAGCGACGTCGAAGCCGCCCGCCGGGCGGGCGTCGAGGGCTTCCTGTTCGAGGGCGGCGACCTGCTGAACTTCCTCGAGCGCAAACTGGGGCGGCGTTTTCCGGCCGCGCCTGGAGATCCGGCTTGAAACTTCTCGTCACCGGCGGCGCCGGCTTCATCGGCTCGACCCTGGTCCGCAGCGCCCTGGCCGCCGGCCACGCCGTCGTCAATGTCGACGCCCTGACCTATGCCGGCGATCTGGCCAACCTGACCGAGGTCGAGGCCCATCCGGCCTATGCCTTCGAGCAGGCCGACATCGCCGACGCCGAGGCCATGGCGGCCCTCTTCGCGCGCCATGATCCCGACGCCGTGCTGCACCTGGCGGCGGAGTCGCACGTCGACCGCTCGATCGACGGCCCGCTGGCTTTCGTGCGGACCAACGTCATGGGCACGGCCGTGCTGCTCGAGGCCGCCCGCGCCCATCATGGCCGGCTGCCCTCCGAGCGCGCCGCGCGCTTCCGCTTCGTCCATGTCTCGACCGACGAGGTCTATGGCGCGCTGGGCCCCGACGACGCGCCGTTCGACGAGCGCTCGCCGATCGACCCGACCTCGCCCTATTCGTCCAGCAAGGCCGCTTCCGACCTGCTGGCCCGCGCCTGGGGCCGCACCTATGGCCTGCCGGTGATCGTCACCTCGTGCTCGAACAACTACGGGCCGCGCCAGCATCCGGAAAAGCTGATCCCGACGGTGATCTTCAACGCCCTGGCCGGGCGCCCCATCCCGGTCTACGGCGACGGGCGGCAGGTCCGCGACTGGCTGCACGTCGAGGACCACGCCGCCGCGCTGCTGCGGGTGCTGGAGGCCGGCGTCCCGGGCGAGACCTACCTGATCGGCGGCGACGCCGAGCGCGCCAACATCGACCTGGTGCGCACCATCTGCGCCGCCCTCGACCGCATCCGCCCAGGCAACACCCCGCGCGAGGACCTGATCACCCACGTCACCGACCGTCCGGCCCACGACCGCCGCTACGCCATCGACGCGGGCAAGCTGCAGCGCGATCTCGGCTGGTCGCCTGCCATGACGGTCGAAGAGGGCCTGGAGCGGACCGTGCGCTGGTACCTCGACAACGACGGCTGGTGGGACGCGCTGCGCGCCAAGGGCTTCGCCGGCCAGCGACTGGGCGTCAGCGCGTGATCCGGATCCTCCAGTTCGGGGCCACCGGCCAGGTGTCGCGGGCGATGATCGCCGCCGCTCCGGGCCGGGCCGCCCTTGCGCCCCTGTCGCGCGCCCAGGTCGACCTGGGCGACGTCGCCGCGATCGAGGCGGCGATCGCCGGGGCCGACTGCGACCTGGTGATCAACTGCGCCGCCTTCACCCTGGTCGACAAGGCCGAGGCCGAGCCCGAGGCGGCCCGCGCCGCCAACGCCCAGGCCCCGGCGGCCATGGCCCGGGCCTGCGCCGCCCGCGGCCTGCCGCTGGTGCATCTGTCGACCGACTGCGTGTTCGACGGAACCCTCGACCGCGCCTATCGCGAGGACGACGCGCCCAACCCGCTGTCGGTCTACGGCGCCACCAAGCTGGAGGGCGAGACCGCCGTCCTGGCCTGGGAAAAGGGCGTCGTGCTGCGGGTCTCCTGGGTGTTCTCGCGCTTTGGCCGCAACTTCATCCGCACGATGCTGGAGCTCGGGCGGACAAGGGACGAACTGCGCGTGGTGGCCGACCAGTACGGCTGCCCGACCGACGCCGTCGCCCTGGCCGACTTCCTGCTCGCCGCCGCCCCGCGCTGGGCCGGCGCCGCGCCCGGCGATCCGGCCTTCGGCCTGTTCCACTTCACCAACGCCGGCGCGACCTCGCGCCACGACCTGGCCGCCGCGGCCCTGCGGCGCGATCCCCTGACGCGGGCGCGGCTGTCGCCGATCGCAAAGCGCGACTTTCCCGAACCCGCCGCGCGGCCGCTCAACGGCGCGCTCGACAGCAGCCGGGTTTCCGCCGTGTTCGGCTGGCAGGCCGAGCCATGGGCGAGCGCCGTCGCGCGCGCCGCCGACCAGATCATCGCCGAAGGATTGGACACATGAGGCGCGGGATCATCCTCGCCGGCGGCTCGGGCAGCCGGCTGGCCCCACTGACCCTGGCCGTCAGCAAGCAGCTGCTGCCGGTCTACGACAAGCCGATGATCTACTACTCGCTGACCACCCTGATGCTGGCCGGGGTGCGCGAGGTGCTGATCGTCACCAACCCGCATGACGAGACCGCCTTCCGGCGCCTGCTGGGCGACGGCTCGCAACTGGGCCTGCGCATCGAGTACAAGCCCCAGGCCTCGCCCGACGGCATCGCCCAGGCGCTGATCCTGGGCGAGGCCTTCCTCGACGGGGCCGACAGCGTCGTCGTCCTGGGCGACAACATCTTCTTCGGCGCCGGCTTCGCCGACGTGCTGCAGAGAGCCGCCGCCCGCCCCGCCGGCGCCACCGTGTTCGGCTACGCCGTGGTCGATCCCCAGCGCTACGGCGTCGTCGAGATCGGACCCGACGGCGGCGCCCTCAGCATCGAGGAAAAGCCCGCCAAGCCGCGTTCGCGCCACGCCGTGACCGGCCTCTACTTCTACGACGGCAAGGCGCCGGCCATCGCGCGCGGCCTCAAGCCCTCGGCCCGCGGCGAGCTGGAGATCACCGACGTCAACCGCGCCTATCTCGACGCCGGCGACCTGACCGTCGAGCGCCTGGGCCGCGGCTACGCCTGGTTCGACACCGGCACCCACGACTCCTTGATGGAGGCCTCCGAATACGTCCGCGCCATCGAGCTGCGGCAGGGCTTCCGCATCGGCTGCGTCGAGGAAGTCGCCTTCCAGATGGGCTTCATCGACGCCGACCAGCTGCGCGCCCTCGCCGGCCCGGCCCCTAAGACCGGCTATCACCGCTATCTGCGCCAGCTGGCCGACGGCGAGATCTGAAATCCTGGCGCGGCCGGCCCCGAGGGGCTAAACCCGCTGTAAATTCTCCACAACAAGGCCCCCGCGCAGAGCCATGCAGATCTTCCTCGACAGCACCGACACCAAGGTCATCGCCGACTTCGCCGCGACCGGCCTGATCGACGGCGTCACCACCAACCCGACCCTGATCGCCAAGTCGGGCCGCCCGATGCTGGAAGTGATCGCCGAGATCTGCGACCTCGTCCCCGGCCCGATCAGCGCCGAAGTCGCCGCCACCACCGCCGACGCCATGATCGCCGAAGGCGCCAAGCTGGCGCAGATCGCCCCCAACGTCGTGATCAAGCTGCCGCTGACCCGCGACGGCCTGATCGCCTGCGGCCACTTCGCCAACGAAGGCGTCAAGACCAACGTCACCCTGTGCTTCTCGCCGAGCCAGGCCCTGCTGGCCGCCAAGGCCGGCGCCACCTACGTCTCGCCGTTCATCGGCCGCCTGGACGACTACGGCTTCGACGGCATGGACCTGATCCGCGACATCCGCGCGATCTACGACAACTACGGATACGAGACCGAGATCCTGGCCGCCTCGGTGCGCAACACCGCCCACGTCAAGGAAGCCGCCATCGTCGGCGCCGACGTGGTCACCATCCCGCCGGCGGTGTTCGGCGACATGTTCAAGCATCCGCTGACCGACAAGGGCCTCGAGCAGTTCCTGAAGGACTGGGCCGGCACCGGCCAGTCGATCCTGTAGTCGGCCGGGCGATTTTCCAGTCGCCGCAAACCGTTGCACCACAAGGCGCGGCCCCGGATTCGTCCGGGGCCGTTTCTTTTTGCGGCTGCGAAGGTGGTTCGCAAATGCGAATTCGCGCGTTAGGGTCGGGAAACCTCGAGTTCTGAGGAGCGCGCCCATGAAAGCCGCCGACATCGCCATCGACATCTGCCTGGCTTCCGCCGAGGAAGCCGTGCGGTTCTCGCGCTTCGTGCAGAGCTTCCTGGCCAGCAACGGCTTTCCGTTCGTGATGATCCACAACACGCCCGAGCTGGGCGCCGAGCGCCGCAAGGTGGTGTTCGAGGACGTCGGCGTCGGCCACAAGTTCGCGCGCGAATGGCGGATGGACCGGCTGGCCGCCGCCGGCGCCTGACGGCCAAGCTTGAATAACGGCGTTTCCCGTTTCCGGTTTTGGGCGTTACACAGGGTGATCGTTTCGCCCTGACCCGGAGTCGCGCCATGAACGACCCCAGATCCGCACTTCCGCCGGTCGCCGGTTCCGCGCTCGACCTGATCGGCCGCACGCCGATGCTGGAGGTCCGCAACCTCGACACCGGCCCCTGCCGCCTGTTCCTGAAGCTGGAAAGCCAGAACCCCGGCGGCTCGATCAAGGACCGCGTGGCCCGCTCGATGATCGAGGCGGCCGAGGCCGACGGCAGCCTGAAGCCGGGCGGGACCATCATCGAGGCCACCGCCGGCAACACCGGCCTTGGCCTGGCGCAGGTGGCCAGCCTCAAGGGCTACAAGCTGATCCTAATCGTCCCCGACAAGATGGCGCGCGAGAAGATCCTGCACCTGCGGGCTATGGGCGTCGACGTGCGCCTGACCCGCAGCGACGTCGGCAAGGGCCACCCCGAATACTACCAGGACATGGCCCAGGCCCTGGCCCAGTCGATCCCCGGCGCGATCTACGTCAACCAGTTCGCCAACCCGGCCAATCCGCTGGCCCACGAGACCGGCACCGGCCCGGAGATCCTCGAGCAGATGGGCGGCGACGTCGACGCCGTGGTGGTGGGCGTCGGCTCGGGCGGCACCCTGACGGGCGTCGGCCGCTACATGGCCAAGCATTCCCCCAAGACGAAGATGGTGCTGGCCGACCCAGTCGGCTCGATCCTCTGCGACTACGTGGCCACCGGAACCTACGGCGAGGCCGGTTCGTGGATCGTCGAGGGCATCGGCGAGGACTTCATCCCCGACAACGCCCAGATGGACCTCGTCTCCAAGGCCTATTCGATCAGCGACCGCGAGAGCGTCGACACCGCCCGCGAGCTGCTGCGCAAGGAGGGCGTGCTGGCCGGCTCGTCCTCGGGCTGCCTGCTGGCCGCGGCCCTGAAGTACTGCCGCGAGCAGACGCAGGCCAAGCGGGTCGTCACCCTGGTCTGCGACACCGGCGCCAAGTACCTGACCAAGATGTTCAACGACATGTGGCTGGCCGCGCACGGCTTCGACCAGCGCGAGCTGCACGGCGACCTGCGCGACCTGATCGCCAAGCGCTACGCCGACGGCGGCGTCATCGCCATCGGGCCGGGCGACACCCTGCTGACGGCCTACAACCGCATGCGCTCGTCCGACATCAGCCAGCTGCCGGTGGTCGATCACGGCAAGCTGGTGGGCATCCTCGACGAGAGCGACATCCTGGCCGCCGTCGAGGGCGGCGACGAACATCGTGGGGCCCGCTTCAAGACCGCCGTCGCCCAGGCCATGACGCGCGAGATCAACACCCTGCAGGCCCACCAGGGCGTCGAGGCCCTGCCCGAGGTGTTCGATCGCGACGAGGTGGCCCTGGTGGTCGACGGCGACGAGTTCGTCGGCGTCATCACCCGCGTCGACCTGCTCAACCACCTGCGGCTGGAGGCGTGATGGTTGCGGTTTTGTTCCCACGGAGTCATGCTGCGATCGAAATCGACACGAGGGTCGCATGACCATCCAGGTGAAACTGACGCCCGCCTTGGAGAAGTTCGCCGAGGACCTCGTCGCCGAGGGGCGCTACGCCGACATCGACGCCGTCGTGAGGTCAAGCCTGACCCTGCTGCAAAGCCGTGAGGCCGAACGTCTGGCGCTCAGGCGATCGATCGACGAGGCCATCGCGGAGTCCGAGCGCGACGGCTATGTCACGCTCGATGAACTGATGGTCGAGCTGGACGCCATCATCGAGGCCGCCGAAGCCGAACAAGCCGCCGCAGCGCACGGGTGAAGCCCGCGCAACTCACACGGCGCGCCCAGCGAGACGTCGCGGCGGCGATGTCGAGGATCGCCGCCGATAGTCCCCGGGCGGCAAGGCGGTTTCAGGCTCTGGTGCGCGAACTCGCCGTGCGGCTGGGCGAGTATCCCGAAAGCGGCTTCGAGCGCCCGCAGATCATCGGCCCGCCCTTCCGACTGGCCGCGGTTCGCGACCATCCCTATCTCGCGATCTACGACGCCAGCGCCCAGCCGGTGTTGATCGCTCGCGTTCTGCATGGCGCACAAGATCTTCCGAACTTGTTGCGCGACCTTCCATCGCCACAACGTCCAGAGACTTCATGACCGACATCCCCGGCAAGAACCGCCTGGCCTTCGCCACCCGCGCGATCCACGGCGGCCAGTTCCCCGACCCGACCACCGGCGCGGTGATGGTGCCGATCTACGCCACCTCGACCTACGTCCAGTCGAGCCCGGGCGAGCACAAGGGCTTTGAGTACAGCCGCAGCCAGAACCCCACCCGCTTCGCCTTCGAGCGGGCGATCGCCGACCTGGAGAGCGGGACCGCCGGCTTCGCCTTCGCCTCGGGCCTGGCGGCGGCCTCGACGATCCTGGAGATCCTCGACAGCGGCGCCCACGTGATCGCCAGCGACGACCTCTACGGCGGCTCGTTCCGGCTGTTCGACAAGGTGCGCAAGCGCTCGGCCGGCCTGACCTTCAGCTTCGTCGACATGGGCGACGTCTCGGCGATCGAGGCGGCCATCCGCCCCGAGACGAAGATGATCTGGGTCGAAACGCCGACCAACCCGATGCTGCGCCTGGCCGACCTTGAGGCCATCGCGGCCCTGGCCAGGCGACGCGGCCTGATCACCGTCGCCGACAACACCTTCGCCAGCCCCTTCGTCCAGCGGCCGCTGGAGCTGGGCTTCGACATCGTCATGCACTCGGCCACCAAGTACCTGAACGGCCACTCCGACGTGGTCGCGGGCGTGGCCGTGGTCGGCGACAATCCGCAGCTGATCGACAGGCTGAAGTTCCTGCAGAACGCCGTCGGCGCGGTGCTGGGGCCGTTCGACAGCTTCCTGGCCCTGCGCGGGGTCAAGACCCTGGCGCTGCGCATGCAGCGGGCCTGCGACAGCGCGCTGGAGATCGCCCGGTGGCTGGCCACCCGCAAGGACGTCGAGCGGGTGATCTATCCGGGCCTGGAGACCCACCCCCAGCACGACCTGGCCCGCCGCCAGATGCACGGCGGCTTCGGCGGGATCATCTCGGTCGAGCTGAAGGGCGACGAGGCCGCCGCGCGGCGGGTGCTGGAGCGCACGCGCCTGTTCACGTTGGCGGAGAGCTTGGGCGGGGTCGAGAGCCTGATCGAGCATCCGGCGATCATGACCCACGCCTCGATCCCCGCCGATCAGCGCAAGGCGCTGGGGATCAGCGACACCCTCATCCGGCTTTCGGTGGGGATTGAGGACTGCTCGGACCTGATTTCCGACCTTTCCTCGGCGCTCGCAACTTGAACAGGTGATGGTCCTTGTCGCCGGGCATGGCCGGCGACGGGTCCGGGGCCTTGGAGGCCCGGGGCGGCGGCAGTTCGCGCGTCGGGTCCTCGGCCCACAGGTGGGCGGCCAGCATCAGGTCGGTCCTCACCGGGCCGTGGTCCTCCTTGGCGGTCCAGACGCGGATGGCGGCCTGGGCGAACACCTCCGACAGGTCGGTGACCTCGATCATCGGGGCGGGATCCTTGCGCACCCGCGGATCGTTCTCGGCCCGCTCGCGCATCTTCTGCAGCACCAGGACGAGGTCGGTCTTCAGCGGCACCTTGAACAGCACGTCGGCGCGGCGGGTGCGGTGGGTCGAGTAGTTGAGGATGACGTCGCCGAACACCTTGCTGTTGGGGATCATCACCTTGACGTTGTCGGGCGTGGCGATCTCGGTGAACAGCAGGTCCAGCGACTTCACCGTGCCCTGGCGGGTGGCCGTCTCGATGACGTCGCCGACGCGATAGGGGCGAAACAGCAGGATCATCACCCCGGCCGCCACGTTCGACAGCGCCCCCTGCAGGGCCAGGCCGATGGCCAGCGAGGCCGCGCCCAGCACGGCGATGATCGAGGTGGCCTGCACGCCCAGCTGCTGCAGCACCGCCACCAGGCCGATGGCGACGATGGCGTAGCGCACCAGCGAGGAGACGAAGCTTTCCAGCGTCGGGTCGGGATTGGTGCGATGCACGCGGCCCAGCGCCCGCCTGGCCACCCCCGCCAGCCAGCCGGCCGCCCAGAAGGTGACGATCAGGATGATCGCGGCGACCACCAGGTTGACGGCGATCTTGCCCAGCCAATCCAGGAAATGCCCGAACATGGTCTCGTCGGCCTTGATGTTGGCGATGGACGGCAGGGAAAGGTCTTGCGGTACGACGGTCGGCTTGCTCATGAAACTCTCGATGGCGCCCCCGCGCCGGCCGGTCAACGACGCCCGGCCAAGGTTCGTTCCGTCCCGATGGATCCATCCTCCCCCCTGCGGTGGCGGCCCGAAGGGCCGGAGGGCGCCAGACCCCCGGAGCATCCGGCTCCAGGAACCTCCCCCTGTGGGGGAGGCGGCCGAAGGCCGGTGGGGGGAAGTTCTCAGCTTGCGGGGCATTGGTCGTCTTCCCTCCAACTCCCCCCACCGATCGCTGCGCGATCGCCTCCCCCACGGGGGGAGGTTCCCGGTTATGGGGATAGAGCCCCGTCCATCCCCGGCGCTCGTCGAAAAGAGTCCCACGAACTCAACGCTCTACAACTTTCTCAGCCAATTCAATCAGACGCGCTGAAACCCGGGGCATAATCAAAGCCGTCCCCGCCATGGGGAGGGCTCTTGGTACCGGCCCAAGCGTGGCGAGGACCGCATCGAGCGGGGCCGCAAGAAGGTCTCGGGAAGGCGGGACAGGGTCTGTTCGTGGATAGATCCGGGGCCCTGCGAACCCTTCC
>NZ_JBFTJR010000006.1:0-118773 GCF_056395525.1 Caulobacter sp. 10L414 | reverse complement strand
TCTCGAAGAGCGCCGGCGCCAATAGATCCTCCCCCTCGGGGGGAGGTGGCCCGGAGGGCCGGAGGGGGTTAGCGCCGGCGTTAAGATCCCAACCCACAAGGAACCTCCCCCCGTGGGGGAGGCGATCGCGCAGCGATCGGTGGGGGGAGTGACTGCGAACTCACCCGCCGCCTCGAAAGCTGAAACCGGCCCCCCACCGGCCTTCGGCCGCCTCCCCCACAGGGGGAGGTTCCCAACAACGTGGCGCCGAGGCCACACTCGTCACACCGCCGCCACAAAATTTCGGTCGGCGACTGGAGGTTTCCCCACGGTCCCCCGTCGAAGGCCATAAGAACGTCGCGTCGAGGGGGCGCGGCGGACAAAGGGGTCTTTCGAACTTGTCCATGCGTACGAACCAACGTCGCCGGGCCGTCCGCGGCTTGCTGCTGGCGTCCGCCGCCGTCCTGACGATCGCGGGCCAGGCCGCCGCCCAGGGCGCGCGCCACACCTTCAACATCCCGCCGCAGGACGCGGTGTCGGCGCTGCAGACCTACGCCAAGCAGACCGGCAAGCAGGTACTGTTCCCGTACGAGGCCGCCACCGGCCGCAAGACCCCGGCCGTCACCGGCGACCTGTCGGACGCCGAGGCGCTGAAGCGCCTGGCCGACGCCGCCGGCCTGGTCGTCGCCTCCGACGACGGCAAGACCATCACCCTGCGCGCCGCGCCGGCCGCCCGCCCCCAGTCGGAAGCCGCCGCGACTGAAGCGGCTTCCGAACAAGTCGCCGAAGTCGAAGCCATCATCGTGGTCGGCAGCCAGATCGAAGGCGCCCGCACCACCGAAGCCCTCCCCGTCTCGGTCGTGACCGAGAAGGACATCATCGCCACCGGCGCCGTGTCGGGCGACGAGCTGTTCCGCTCGATCCCGCAGGCCGGCGACGTGCAGTTCCAGGAAGCCCGCACCACCGGCAACCTGAACGACGCCCGCGGCGACGTCTCGTCGCTGAACCTGCGCAGCCTCGGCACCGGCAACACCCTGGCCCTGCTGAACGGTCGCCGCGCCGTGCTGCACCCGGGCACCCAGACCGAGAACCTGGTGCCGGTGCAGACCGTCAACACCAACGCCCTGCCCGTGGCCGGCGTCAAACGCGTCGAAGTGCTGCGCGACGGCGCCGGCGCCCTCTACGGCTCGGACGCCGTGGCCGGCGTGGTCAACACCGTGCTCGACACCAAGTTCCAGGGCCTGCGCGTCGAAGCCCAGGTCGGCGGCTCGGAAGGCACCGGCTATCGCGAAGGCACCGTCAACCTGAAGGCCGGCACGCGCCTGGAAGACGGCACGCGCCTGACCTTCTTCGGTTCGTACACCGCCCACAGCCGCATGATGGCGACCGAGCGCGACTACGCCGCCAGCGAAGATCACCGTAGCCAGATCGCCGACACCCCCTGGGCCGGCAGCACCAGCTTCGACAACCGCTCGACCTCCAGCCCCTGGGGTTCGTTCACGCTGATCCCGTCGTCGACCGCGCCCCGCCAGAACGGCGTGGCCCTGACCACCTCGGGCGTGTTCCACATCGAGCCGACCGCCAACACCGCCGCCGGCTGCAGCAGCGCCGTCCTGGCCGGCAGCCTCTGCATCAAGTCGGGCACCATCACCGGCGCCGCCGACCGCGACCTGCGCTATGACGAGAACCCCCAGCGGACCCTCAAGGGCGGCCTGGAGCGCACCAACCTGTTCAGCACCGTCGAGCGCGACCTCGACAACGGCATGACCTTCTTCGGTGAAGCCGGCTACTACCACGCCCTGTTCACCGGCCAGCGCGAGCAGTCGGCCCCGATCTCGTCGGCCCCGATCAGCATCGCGGCCAACGCCTACTGGAACCCCTTCGGCGCCACCACCCTGGCCGACGGCAGCGCCAACCCCAACCGCCTGTCGGGCCTGACCGGCGTGGGCGCCTCGGGCGTGGCGATGAACATCACCACCTATCGTCCGGTCGATGCGGGTCCGCGCACCTACACCGTCACCGACGACAGCTATCGCCTGCTGGGCGGCCTGAAGGGCACGTTCGGCGAAGGCTGGAAGTGGGAGTCGGCGGGTCTCTATTCGTTCGCCCGGACGAAGGACAAGACCCACAACGCCATCAGCAACACGCTCTTCCAGCAGGCCCTGAACCGTACGGACTCCAGCGCCTACAATCCGTTCAACGGCGGCTCGCTGACCAACTGGTCGGGCGACGACGCCACCGGCAACAGCCAGGCGACGATCAACTCGTTCCTGATCGACGTCTACCGCATCAGCGAGACCTCGCTGGCGATGTGGGACTTCAAGGTCTCCAAGAAGGACCTCTTCACCCTGCCGGGCGGCGACGTCGGCTTCGCCTCGGGCGTCGAATTGCGCCGCGAGACCTACAAGGACGATCGTGACGACCGCCTGGACGGCACGACCACCTACACCAACAGCGTCACCGGCGTGACCTACAACAGCGACGTCCTGGGGGCCTCCGGCTCGCCGGACATCAAGGGCGACCGCGTCATCAGCTCGGCCTTCGCCGAACTGGCCGTGCCGATCATCTCGCCCGAGATGAACATCCCGTTCGTCGAGGAAGTGACCCTGCAGCTGGCCGCCCGCGACGAGTACTATTCCGACTTCGGCAACGTGCTGAAGCCGAAGGGCGCCCTGCTCTGGAAGGTCGGCCAGGGCCTGTCGTTCCGCACCTCGGTGTCGCAGAGTTTCCGCGCGCCGAACCTGCCGCAGTTCTACAGCGAAGGCTCGACCGTCTCGAACGGCCGTCCCGACTACGCCTTCTGCCGGATCAACAACCCGACGGCCACGACCTGCGCCAGCACCTCGACGCTGGAAGTGCGCCAGGGCAACAAGGACCTGAAGCCGGAAGACGCCGACAACGCCTCGATCGGCTTCGTCTACCAGCCGAAGTTCATCCCGATCGAGTACGGCCGCCTGACCCTGACGACCGACTTCTGGTCGATCCGGGAAAAGAACGTCATCGGCATCCTGGGCGGCTATAACCAGATCGCCTACGACCTGCTGCTGCGCCAGCAAGGCAGCTACAACCCCAACGTCGTGCGTGACGACCCGGTCGGCACCAACACCGTCGGCGCCATCGCCTACATCAGCGACACCTACATGAACCTGCAACCGCGCGTGGTTCAGGGCGTCGACTTCTCGCTGGCCTATGACCTGGACGACACCCCCTGGGGCGACTTCGGCTTCAACCTGAACGTGGCCAAGCTGACCAAGTACGACCAGTCGGCCAGCCCGATCGAGCAGATCCTGCAACAGGCCATCGAAAGCGGCGCGCTTGCGGGCCTGACGGTCTCGTCGGCCGGCAGCCAGATCAAGATGGACGGCTTCCCGGAATTCCGCGGCACCGCCAGCTTCACCTGGCGCAAGGACGGCTGGGGCGCGGGCGCGTTCRTCAACTATGTGGGCGAGACCTACGACACCGGTCCCGCCCAGGTGGACGGCCARTACTTCCCGATCTCGGACTGGACCACGGTCAGCCTGTACGGCCAGTACGCGTTCCAGAGCGGCCAGTTCGACGGCTCGACCCTGCGGGTCGGCGTTCGCAACGTCGCCGACAAGGATCCGCCGGTCACCTCGAGCAACTTCGGCTACTCGGGCGCCCTGCACAACTCGACCGGCCGCTACTGGTACATGAACATCTCCAAGCGGTTCTGATCCTCCACCCGAGGATGACTTGGGAAGCCCGCCTGTCGCGAGACGGGCGGGCTTTTCCGTATCCGGAGCGAACACGGGGATTTGCCGTGACCCGAAAGTCTTTTTAGGAAATATTCTCCCCTCGGCGGCGGAGCGTTCGACGCCGGACGAGTCGGGGCTCTTCGAAGATCATGTCGCGGGCGAGCACGCCTCTTCCTGCCGCGTGGGGCTACGCCCTGGCGGCCGCCGCCGCGGGCGGAGCCTTCGGCGTGCGCCTGGCGCTCAACAACTGGTTCCCGCCGGGCTTTCCGTACCTGACCTTCTTCCCGGCCATCGTGCTGACCGCCTATTTCGCGGGGCGCGGTCCGGGCATCCTGTGCGCGGCGCTGTCGGGCCTGTGCGCCTGGTACTTCTTCATCCCGCCGTACAACAGCTTCCACGTCGACTTCGCCACGACGGTGGCGATCACGTTCTACGTCTTCGTGGCGGCGGTCGACATCTTCTTCATCGACGGCATGCGCAAGGCCATGCGCAACCTGGCCCAGGAACGCGAGGCCCAGGCGGAACTGGCCCGCAGCCGCGACCTGCTCTATCGCGAAATGCACCACCGGGTGAGCAACAACCTGCAGATGGTCGGCGCCCTGCTGCGCCTGCAGTCGTCGGGCATGAAGGACGAGGACGCCCGCCACGCCCTGGTCGAGGCCGGCGGCCGCATCGAGACCATCGCCAAGATCCAGCGCCAGCTGCACGACCAGACCGGCGAGCCGACCTCGTTCAGGGCCTTCGCCGAGGCCCTGCTGGACGACGCGGGCCAGGCCTTCGGCGTCCGCCACGCCGTCCGCGTCGAGGGCGGCGACGACCCGCTGCATCCCGAGCAGGCCACGCCCGTGACCCTGGTCATGCTCGAGTGCTTCAACAACGCCCTGGAGCACGCCTTCACCAGCGGGACCGACGGCCGCATCGTCGTGGCCCTGGCCCAGGAAGGCGACAGCCACGTGCTGACCATCCGTGACAACGGCGCGGGCCCGCCGGCCGGGTTCGAACCGGCCGCCTCGCCCAGCCTTGGCCTGCGCATCGTCCACGCCATGGCTCGCCAACTGGGCGGCGCCTTCACCATGGCGCGGGTGGACGGCTGGACGGTGTGCCGGCTGAGCTACGCGCGGGCGGTCTGACCCGCGCTACCCTTCGCTAAGGCTGGGATGACACATATCTAGGAAGGCGTCGTAGAAGAAGGCCCCGCCATGCCCCGTCCCGGCCCCCGCAACCTGATCACCGACGTCGAGGGCCTGCTGGTCGGCCACGCCCAGGACGAGGCCGTGGCCTCGGGCGTCACCGCCCTGCTCTGCCCCGACGCCTGGACCGCCGGGGTCGACGTGCGCGGCGGCGGTCCGGGCACGCGCGAGATCGACGTGCTGCGGCCCGAGAACAACTTCAGCAAGGCTCACGCCATCTGCCTGTCGGGCGGCTCGGTGTTCGGGCTGGGTGCGGCCGACGGCATCGTGGCGGCTTTATCGGCCGCAGGGCGCGGCATCCGCCTGGCGCCGACCTCGCCGGCCATCCCGATCGTGCCGGCCGCGGTGCTGCACGACCTGGGCAACGGCGGCGACAAGGACTGGGGCTTGGACCCGCCCTATCGCTGGCTGGGCATCGAGGCCGCCGCCGCGGCCGACAAGGACTTCGCCCTCGGCGCATTCGGCGCGGGCCTGGGCGCCATGGCGGGCCTGGCCAAGGGCGGGATCGGCAGCGCCTCCCTCGACCTGGGCGACGGCCTGGTGGTCGGCGCGCTGGCGGCGGTCAATCCGGTGGGCTCGGTGCGGATGGCCGACGGCGAGACCTTCTGGGCCTGGCCCTGGGAGATCGACGGCGAGTTCGGCGGCCTGCGCCCCGCCCCCGACGCGCCGGTCGAGGTCGAGCCTATCCCCGAGGATTCCAAGCTGGCGGCGCTGGGGCGCCTGCAGGCCGGCGCCAACACCACCCTGGCCGTGGTGGCGGTCACCGCCGACCTGACGACGGCCGAGTGCACCCGCCTTGCGATGATGGCCCAGGACGGCCTGGCGCGGGCCATACGGCCAGTGCACACGCCCTTCGACGGCGACGTTGTGTTCGCCCTGGCCTCGGGCGCGCAGACCCTGGGCGAGGGTCCGGGGCGCGCCATCGCCCTGGCGAAACTGGGCTCGGCCGCGGCCGACACCCTGGCCCGAGCCATCGCCCGCGGGGCGTATGAGGCTCGGCTTTCGGGAGATCAGTCCTCGGAGACCGGAGCCACTTCCGGCGGGGCGTCGGCCCCGTAGAGCTGGACGGCGGCGGCTTCCAGGCGGCCCATCAGGCGCTTGAGGGTCGCCACCTCGCCAGGCGCCAGGCCCGCCAGCAGCGCGGCCTCGTAGGCCAGGGCCAACGGCCGGATCTCGGCGAACAGCCGGCGGCCGGCGGCGGTGAGCTCCAGCGTGTGCGAGCGGCGGTCGGTGCGGTTGGTGATCCGCGCCACCAGCCGGCGCTCGACCAGGTCCTGGGCGGCGCGGCTGACGCGCACCTTGTCCATCGCGGTGCGGGCGACGGCCTGATGCTGGGTCAGCGGCCCCTCGATCAGGATCGACATCAGGCGCCACTGCGGGATCGACAGGCCGAAGCGGTCTTCATAGGCCCGGGCGATCAGGCGGCTGACGGCGCTGGAGGCCGTCGCCAGGCGATAGGGCACGTAATCCGAAAGCGACAGCTGTTCACTGGCGGCGTCCGGTGAACCCGGCGTCAGAGATGAGACCGTCGCGGCCATGCCTGTTCCTTTCCTCCTGCTCCGGCCCGCGGCCCGCGAAGACGGAGCCGTCTCTACGCCGAATCACGCCCTGGCAACCCACCGCGAGCGCCCTTCGATCTGGCGCCGCGATGGAAACGCTCTCAATCACCCGCCCCGGACCGTGGCGGAAAGCGGGCGTTTCGCCCGTCGCATGAGCATACGCACCTAACCGCGCCCAACCAAGCGGCGCCTTTAGTGGCCGCCGTGCGCCTCGCCGTGGTCGTGACCCGACTTCGGGGCCGGCTCGGTGTGGGTCAGCTGCCTCTGGCAGCGTTCCAGCAGGCGCAGGTTGTCGGGGCTGTTCCAGACGTCGGCGAACTCGACCACCGCCAGGCGCAGGCGGCGCATGTGCTCGGTCCACTCCAGCGGCGGCTCGGCCTTGTCGTCGGCCTTGTCCTCACAGCCCTTGTCCTGGGGCTTCGCGCCGCAGGTGCAGGCGTGGGGCTTAGCCGCCGGCGCCGCGGCCGGCGCGCAGTTGGCGTTGACGATGACGGTCTGCTTGCTGCTGATCTTCACCTGCGGCGAAGCCAGGGCCAGGCCGCCCACGCTGACCGGCACGCAGCAGATCACGCACTGGCAGGGCGCGGGCGCCTTGCAGGCGGGCGAAGGCGCGGGCTCGGCCTCGTGGCCGTGCTTGCCCTCCTCCTTGGCCCCATGGCCGCAGGTGCAGGGCTTGGAGACCTTCGGCTCCGGCTTGGTCTCGGGCTTGGGGAACTGGCCCAGGCACGCCTTCTCCAGGCTCTTGAGCGCCTTGCCGCAGGCGGCGAATTCGATCAGCGCCCCAACCCGGGCCTCGACCTCGGCCACCAGTTCCTCGGCGCGGCGCAGCAGCTCGCCCGTCGGCGCGCTGGTGGCGGCCACGCAGCGGGCCAGGATGGCCTTGTGGATGGTCTTGGGCACGTCGCGCCAGCGCTCGTCCCTGCCCTTGCGGCCGGTGAAGCGTCCCGCGCAGAAGGCCAGGGCCGCGACGGCCAGGGTGATCAGCGCGATGCCCGCCAGCAGGGTCGGATCGAAGATCGGCACCGGCGTCTCGACCGGAAACTCGGATTGATACACCCCACCCCTCCCGCATGCGCCGTTCGACGAGCAGCGTTATGGTTAACGCATGCGCGCGACGCTTGCACGGCCAAGGTTGGGATCAGCGGCGGGAAATCACGCCGCGGGCGCGGGCGCCCTGGTCGTAGCGGCTCTCGCCGCCATAGACGGCGACCTCGCACAGGATGTCGCCGCCTTCCTGGCCGGCCCACAGGTAGTTGCGCTCGACCTCGACGTTGCGGCCGGCGGGCGAGATGCCGTCGAAGGTGTCTCCCCAGGGAATCACCTTCGACAGTTCACGCCAGGACAGGGTCATGGCGCGCGACAGTTCGTCGTCGGCCATGGCCTGCAGGTCGGGATCGCTCACGCGCGGACTACTCGGCCGAGGTTTCGGCGTCGCGGAAGTACGGCACGACCTCGCCTTGCAGCTTGATGGTCATGGCGTTGCCCTTGCGGTCGACGGTCTTGCCGGCGGTCACGCGCACCCAGCCTTCGCTGACGCAGTACTCGTCGACATTGGTCTTCTCGACGCCCTTGAAGCGGATGCCGACGCCGCGCTCGAGCGCCTCGGCGTTGTAGTAGGGGCTGTCGGGATTGGCGGACAGGCGGTCGGGAGGCGTATCGCTCATCGGGTCGGCTTTCGAGATCTTGGGGCGGGACGGCCCGCCGAGGCGGGCGTGATAGCGAGGAAAGACGGAAAATCCAAGCGCTTGGGCCGAAAGCCTCAGCGGATGGAGGGCGCGCGGCCGCTGGAACCGCCCTTGGCGGGCGTGGGCGCGCCGTGCGGAGGCGTGTTGGCGGCCTGGCGGACGGGCGGCTTTTCCAGGGCCTGGTAGACCCACTTGCGGGTCTCGGCGTCGAGGCCGGGCCCCACCCCGCCCAGGCGCTGGATCATGCCGACGAAAAAGAGGTCGTTGGCCGGATCGATCCAGAACCAGGTGCCGGCGCTGCCGCCCCAGCTGATCGTGCCGGGGCCGACCGGCGCGCCCGAGGCGGCCGGGTCGACGGCCACCGCCACGTCGATGCCGTAGCCCATGCCCAGCGCGAAGGGGAACGCCTTCTGCTGGCCAGGCTTGAGCACGCCGGACGTGCCGTCGGTGGTGACCTGGAAGCTGGGCGGCAGGTGGTTGAGCCGCATCATCGCCACCGTCTCCGGCTCGAGGATGCGCACCCCGTCGAGGTCGCCGCCGTTGAGGATCATCTGGGCGAAGCGGGCGAAGTCCCCGGCGGTCGACAAAAGGCCGCCGCCGCCGGACGGCGCCGGGGGCGGCCGGGTGACGTCTCGCCAGCCGCCCTCGACGGCGGGCATGAGCTTTCCGGTGACCGGATCGGCGTCGTAGATCGCCGCCAGGCGCGCGGCCTTGTCGGCCGGAACCCAGAAGGCGGTGTCCTTCATCTTCAGCGGCTTGAAGATCCGCTGCTGCATGAACACAGGCAGGGCCTGGCCCGACAGGCGCTCGATGATCAAGCCCTGGATATCGGCCGCCACGCTGTAGCGCCACAGCTTGCCGGGCTCGGAATACATCGGCAGGCCGGCGATCTTCTGCACCATCGAAAACAGCGAGTCCGACTGCAGCACGCCCGCCCGGTAATAGGCCTGGTCGGCCTGGCTGCCCGGATCGTCGGCGATGCCGTAGGCGAAGCCGGCCGTGTGGGTCATCAGCTCGCGCATGGTCGGCGGGCGGCTGATCGGCGACAGGATCGGACGGCCCGAGGCGTCGACGCCATTGGCGACGCGCAGGTTCTCGAACTCCGGAATGAACTTGGTGATCGGATCGTCGAGCTTCCAGCGGCCCTCGTCATAGAGGATCAGCATGGCCACGCCCGTGACCGGCTTGGTCTCCGAACGGATGCGGAAGATCGCGTCGGCCGGCATCGCCTCGGGCTGATCGAGGGCGCGCTTGCCGTAGGTGGTCTGGCTGACGACCTTGCCGTGGCGGGCCAGCAGCGTGACGCCGCCGGCGATCTGGCCCTGGTCGACCAGGCGCTGCATGGTCTCGTCCACGCGCTTGAGCTTCTCGGACGAGAACCCCACCGCCTCGGGCTTGGCGCGCGGCAAGGCGCTCGCCACGCCCGGATGGGCGGCGGTCAGGCCCAGGAACCCGGCCAGGGCCCCGACGGACTTGCGCCACAAGCTCATAAGTCGACTTATCTCTCAGAGGGTTGGCGAGAGCATGGCGCCGAAGACGCCGGCTCTCGCCATATCACATCACTTGGGACGGAAGCGCTTCTGGGTCGGGAAGCCCTTGGGCGCCAGCTTGCCCGCGCCGGCGCGACGGCCGACAAAGGTCTGCCAGTCGGTCCATTCGCGGCGACGCAGCGCCGTGTCGATCCAGTAGGCGCCGGTCTCGGCGTTGAACGACAGGCCGTCGCGCAGGCCGCCCTCACGGTAGGCCTGCAGTTTCACGCCCTTGCCGCGCGGCATCTCCGGCAGCTCTTCCAGCGGGAAGATCAGGATCTTGCCGTTGTCGCCCACCACGGCCAGCTGGTCGCCGACGGCTTCCAGGCAGAAGGCCGCGCCGGCGGCGTCGACGGTCAGCACCTGCTTGCCCGCCTTGCGGTTGGCCAGGGCCTCCTCCTCCGGCAGCAGGAAGCCGTAGCCCTGCTTGGAGGCCAGGATACGCTTGCGGCCCGCCTTGAACGGGAAGACGTCGATGATCTTCACCTTGTCGTCGAGCTCGATCATCATCCGCACCGGCTCGCCGTGACCGCGCGCCGACGGCAGGTTGGCGCAGCCCAGCGTGAAGAACCGGCCGTCCGAGGTGAACAGCAGGAGCTTGTCGGTGGTCTCGGCCGGGACCAGGAAGCCCAGCTTGTCGCCTTCCTTGAACTTCAGTTCGGACGGATCGTCGATCTTGCCCTTGGCTGCGCGGATCCAGCCGCGCTCGGACAGGATGATGGTGATCGGCTCGCGCACGATCATCGCCTCGATGGCGGCGTCGGCGTCGACCACCGGAGCCACGTCGAAGACCGAGCGGCCGGTCACGCCCGTCGGGCGCGGCTTGTCCAGCGGGTGCTTGATCTTGATCAGGGAGGCGCGAACCTGGCGCAGGCCCGTGCCCACCAGGTCCCACTGCTTCTTGTCGCTGGCCAGCATGGCCAGGATGCCGTCGCGCTCTTCCACCAGTTCGGCGTGCTCGCGGCGGATCTCCATCTCCTCCAGCTTGGCCAGTTGGCGCAGGCGGGTGTTGAGGATGGCGTCGGCCTGGATGTCGCTGAGGGCGAAGGCCGCCATCAGCTTTTCCTTCGGCTTGTCCTCGTAGCGGACGATGCGGATCACCTCGTCCAGATTGAGGTAGGCGATCAGCAGGCCGTCCAGGATGTGCAGGCGGGCTTCGATCTTGGCCAGGCGGTGGCGGGCCCGGCGGGTCAGCACCTCGCGGCGGTGGGCCAGGAACGCCATCAGCGCCGACTTGATGCCCATCACCCCGGGGGTGCCGCGCGCGTCCAGCACGTTGATGTTGACCGAGAAGCGGCTCTCCAGCGCCGAGAGCTTGAACAGGCTCTCCATCAGCACTTCAGGCTCGACGTTCTTGGACTTCGGCTCGAGCACGAGGCGGATGTCCTCGGCGCTCTCGTCGCGGACGTCGCCCAGGAGGGCGGCCTTCTTGCTCTCGATCAGGTCGGCCAGCTGCTCGACCAGATCAGACTTCTTCACCTGATACGGGATCTCGGTGACGACGATCTGATAGGTGCCGCGGCCGGTCTCTTCGCGCTCCCACTTGGCGCGGGTGCGGATGCCGCCACGGCCGGTCTCGTAGGTTTCCAGCAGGGAGGCGGCCGGCTCGACGATGACGCCGCCGGTCGGGAAGTCCGGCCCCGGCACGCGTTCGAGGATGTCGGCGGTCGTCGCCTCGGGGTTGGACAGCAGCAGCAGGCAGGCGTCGATCAGTTCGGCCGGGTTGTGCGGCGGGATCGAGGTGGCCATGCCCACGGCGATGCCGGCCGAACCGTTGGCCAGCAGGTTCGGGAAGCCCGACGGCAGGACGACCGGCTCCTCGTCCTGGCCGTCGTAGGTGGGCCGGAAGTCGACCGCGTCCTCGTCGATGCCGTCGAGCAGAAGCGTCGCCGCCTCCGTCATCTTGCATTCGGTGTAACGCATGGCCGCGGCGTTATCGCCGTCGATGTTGCCGAAGTTGCCCTGCCCCTCGACCAGCGGGATGCGCTGGGAGAAGTCCTGGGCCAGGCGCACCAGGGCGTCGTAGATCGACTGGTCGCCGTGCGGGTGGAAGTTACCCATCACCTCGCCGACCACCTTGGCGCACTTGCGCGCGGCGGCCTCGGGGTTCAGGCGCATGTTGCTCATGGCGTAGAGCACGCGACGGTGCACCGGCTTCATGCCGTCGCGGACGTCGGGCAGCGCCCGCGAGCCGATGGTCGACAGCGCATAGGCCAGATAGCGCTTGGACAGCGCTTCGGTCAGCGGCTCTTCGAGGATGCGGTCGCCGTCGCCGGGACCGCCGGGGGGAGGAAGGACGGGCTTGTTCATCAGTCAGATTCGTTTCGGCCCGCCAGCCTAGCAGATATGCGGCGCTCGATTCGAGGCGGCGGCGGGGTTTTTGCGGCTTATCCGGCCGCGGGCGCCCCCAGAACGGCCCCTGCCCGCTCCACGAGGTCGATCACCGCCTCGTCGCGCCACACCTCGATCGTCTCGGCGCTGGCGTGATCACGCAGCAGCGACAAGGCATGACGCCGGTAGGCGTTGTCGGCCAGGTCCTGGATATCGACTGCGGTGGCGACCTGGTTACCGGCCAAGCAGACGAACGTGTAGGTTTTCATCACAGCCCTCGCCGTGACCCTAGCACGCCGAGCGGCGCCGTTTGTCGCCTGCCCGACCGATCACGGCATTGGGAACGGCCGTGTTTCCTCAGGCTTCGGCCGCGCTGCGGGCCGGCAGGGCCAGGGTCACGCGCAGACCGCCGATCGGGGCCCGCCCCAGCGTCAGCGCGCCGTCGTGCAGTTCGGCCAGTTCCAGGGCGATCGGCAGGCCAAAGCCGTGCCCCTGGCCACGCTCGTCCAGGCGGCTGCCCGGCACCAGGGCCGCGGCGGCGGCCTCGTCGGTCAGGCCCGGGCCGTCGTCGTCGATGTCGAGCACCACCCGCGCGCCCTCGCGGCGGCCGGTGACCCGCACGGTGCGCTCGGCGAACTTCCAGGCGTTGTCGAGCAGGTTGCCGGTCATCTCGTCGAAGTCCTGCGGATCGCAGGCGACATAAAGATCCTCGGCCACGTCGAGTTCGGCCCGCACGCCGGCGGCGGCGTGGATGCGCGACAGGGCCGCCACCAGGTCGTCCAGGCGCGAGCGGACCGGCAGGGCCGGACGCCCCGGCGCCCCCGGCGAGGCGGCGCGGGCGCGGCCCAGGTGATGGCCGATGGCCCCGTCGATCTGGGCGATCAGGCTGGCCAGGCTGCCGTCGGGATCGCGCCCCGGCTCGGCCAGCCGCACGGCCAGCGTGGCCAGCGGCGTCTTCAGCCCATGGGCCAGGTTCGAGACATGGCTGCGCGCCTTGGCCAGCGCCTGCTCGTTGTGGTCCAGCAGGGCGTTGAGCTCGGCCACCACCGGGTCGAGTTCGCGAGGCTGCTTGCCCTCGATGCGGCGCTGCTCGCCCGCGCGCACGGCCGCCAGCGAGGCGCCGAGCTTGCGCAGCGGCCGCAGGCCCAGCTCCAGCTGGCCGATCATCGCCGCCAGCAGACCAACGCCCAGCACGCCCAGCGACAGCAGCAGCGGCCGCAGGCCCTCGTCGCGCATGCGGTCGCGGATGTATCGCGGCGCGCCGGCGGTGACGGTGACCGGCCCGCGGCTGGTGCTGATCGTCAGGGTCCGGAAATAGAAGCTTTCGTTCCAGCCGCTGCGCGAGCGCCAGCGGCGGGATTCCTTGAGCGGCGCGGTCGGCGGCTTGTCGGGACGCATCTCGCGCTGGGGCATGCGATCACGGTCGCGGTCGCGGTCGCGGTCAGGACGGGGCCAGGGCGGCGGCCCCTCCCCCTGCCGGGGTTCGACCGCGGCCACGGTCTGAGAGCGCAGCACGCCCGCCGGTCCCTTGACCACCCAGGCCCAGCCCGCGCCGCGCCGGATGAACGGGCCGACCGACTGGATGCGGTCCTGGTCGAGCGAGCCGTCGGACTTCACCGCCCGGGCCAGCACCGAGATCTGCGATTCCAGGCTGGCGTCGACGTTGCGGCGAACGAACTGGTCCAGCGTCGGGCGGATGCTCAGGGCCGCCAGCACCACGGCCACGATGGTGAACAGCACGCCGCTGATCAGCAGCCGCGCGCGGATGGAGTTCAGAGGGCCGCTCATGCCGCCCCCGCCGTCAGGCGATAGCCGCGGCCGCGCACGGTCTCGATCATCTCATGGCCGATCTTGCGCCGCAGCCGGCCGACGATGACCTCCAGCGAGTTGGAATCTCCGCCCGCGTCGCCCTCATAGGCCTGCTCCAGGATGTCCATCCGCTCGACCACCACCTCCTTGCGCAGGATCAGGCACGACAGCACCCGCCACTCGAAGCTGGTCAGCTTCAGCGGCATGCCGTCGAACTCGAACCCGCCCATCTGGGCGTCGAAGGTCAGGCGGCCGCAGACGATGCGCGGACCGTGATGCCCGGCGGAGCGGCGCACCAGCGCCCGCAGGCGCATGACCAGTTCCTCCACCCGGAAGGGCTTGGTCAGATAGTCGTCGGCGCCGGCCTTGAAGCCCTCGACCTTCTCGGTCCAGCCATAGCGGGCGGTAAGGATCAGCACCGGCAGCGGCCGGTTCTGGGCTCGCCAGCCGCGCAGCACCGACAGGCCGTCCTGCTTGGGCAGGCCCAGGTCCAGCACGGCGGCGGCATAGGTCTCGGTGGCGCCCAGGTGCGCGCCGGTCTCTCCGTCGGCGGCGATATCCACCGCGAACTGCTCTTCGCGCAGGGCCTGGGCGATGCTTTCGGCCAGCGGCGCGTCGTCTTCGACCAACAGGATGCGCATCCGCAATCCTTAGCCGACGAACCCAAACCGAACCTGAACCAGTTCGTTCAGGCTACGTCGAGGTTGGGTGCGTTAGAGAGGCTGCAATCGAGGGATTCGGTTCGAGCCGTGGGGATGAGGAAATGACGAGGAAGATGGCCCTGCTGGCGGGCCTGCTGGGCTGCATCACACCGACGATGCTGTACGCCCAGGAAACGGCCCAACCGGCCCAAACCCCGCGCCCGTCCGCCCAGCAGGTCCCGTCCGACGCCGATATCGACACCGAGGTCGAGGGCATCGTCGTCACCGGCCAGCGCCAGTACGGCTCGGTCATCGGCGACATCCAGCCGGAAACCACCTTCAGCGCCGCCGACGTGCGCTCGCTCGGCGTCAGCTCGGTCACCGAACTGCTGTCGGAGCTCGCGGCGCAGACGACCAGCGCCAGCGGCGCCGCCCCCGTCACGCTGCTGAACGGCCGGCGCATCTCGGGCATGGGCGAGATCCGCGACATCCCCACCGAAGCCATCCAGCGCGTCGAGGTCCTGCCCGAGGAAGTGGCGCTGAAGTACGGCTATTCGGCCGACCAGAAGGTGGTCAACGTCGTGCTGCGCCAGCGCTTCCGCGCCCGCACCGGCGAGATCAGCCTGGCGGCGCCCACCGACGGCGGCCAGACCACCGAGCAATTCGATTCCAGCACCCTGCGCCTCAACCGCCAGGGCCGCCTGAACACCGCCTTCAAGTACGCCCACAGCGACAAGCTGCTCGAAAGCGACCGCGACATCACCTCGCGCTCGGCCAGCAGCGACTATGTCGGCGACGTCACGCCCTTCCGCACCCTGCGTCCGCGCACCGACAGCCTGTCGTTCAACACCGTCTACAACCGCGTGCTCGAGAACGGGATCTCGGCCACGGTCAACGGCAGCCTGTCCTACGACCAGAGCCAGTCGCTGTCGGGCCTGGCCCGCGCGCAGTTCGACGTGCCGGCCGCCAGCCCGTTCTCACTGTCGGGCGACGAGGAAGCGGTCTACCGCTACCTGACCGATCTGGGCGCGATGGAGCAGTGGAACCGGTCCTGGAACGCCCATGGCGGCTTCACGCTGGACGGCTCGATGAAGTCCTGGCGCTGGAACCTGACCGGCAACTACGACCACGACGAAAGCCGCACCAGCACCGACCGCGCCCCCCGGGTCGACGAGCTGCAGGACCGGCTGGACGACCTGGATCCCACCTTCGATCCGCGCGCCGGCCTGCCGACCGGCGACTTCCTGAAGGACCGCGCCAGCTCGACCAGCGACACGCTCAACACCCAGCTGGTGATGAACGGCGCCCTCAAGCGGCTGCCGGCGGGCGACATTTCCTCCACCGTCAAGCTGGGAGCCGAAGGCGCCTGGGTGGACTCCTGGTCCCGCCGCAACACCGCCACGGGCGCCACCGAGAGCAGCGTCGACCTGTCGCGCGGCACGGCCAACGCCCAGGTCAGCTTCGACGTGCCGATCACCAGCCGGAAGAACAACTTCCTGGCCCAGGCCGGCGACCTGTCGGCCAACCTGAACCTGTCGGTGAACCAGCTGTCGGACTTCGGGACGCTGACCTCGATCGGCTATGGCCTCAACTGGTCGCCGATCAAGCCGGTCAGCTTCATCGTCTCGATGAACAACCAGGAAAACGCGCCCAGCATGTCGCAGCTGGGCGGCGCGCAGGTCACCACGCCCGACGTGCAGGTGTTCGACTACGTGCGCGGCGAAAGCGTCCAGATCGTCCGGCTCAGCGGCGGCAACCCCGACCTGAAGGCCGAGGAGAAGAAGGTCCTGCGGGTCGGCGTCACGCTCAAGCCGCCGGTCGTCGAGGGGCTGTCGATCAACGCCAACTACACCCACTCGCGCACCGACAATCCGATCTCGTCGTTCCCCAGCGCCACGGCGGCCACCGAGGCGGCCTTCCCCGACCGCTTCTTCCGCGAGGACCCGACGGTCGATGACCCGATCGGCCGCCTGATCCGCATCGACGCGCGACCGGTGAACTTCGCCAAGCGCGAAAGCGACCAGATCCGCTGGGGCCTCAACTTCAACCGCCAGATCGGCAAGACGCCGCCGCGCCCGACCCCCACGCCCGAGGAAATGCAGCGCTGGCGTGATCGCCAGGGCCAGGGCGAAGGCCGGGGCGAAGGTCGTCGCGGCCAGGACGGCCAGGCGGCCGGCGGTCAGCAGGCTCAAGGCCAGACACCCCAGGGCCAGGCGACCCAGGGCCAACAAACCCAGACGGCCGAAGGCGCCCAGCCTCCGGGCATGGAGCTGCTGCAAGGCGCCATGCGCCAGGGCGGCGAACAGCGCAGCGGCGGCGACAACGCCCAGCCGCCGTCCGACGGACCGCGTCCGGGCGGCGACCAGGGCGGTCCCGGCGGCGGTTTCGGCGGTCCGGGCGGTCCGGGCGGCTTCGGCGGTCGCGCTCCCGGCGGCGGCTTTGGCGGTCCGCCTCCCGGCTTCGGCGCGGCGCGCCTGCAGCTGGGCCTCTTCCACACCGTCCGCCTGCGCGACCGGATCTACATCACCGACGGCGGAACCCCGCTCGACCTGCTGGACGGCGATGCGCTGGGCAACAGCGGCGGCTCGCCCCGCCACGAGGTCGAGGCCCAGGCGGGCCTGACCAAGAACGGCATGGGCATGCGCCTGACGGCCAACTGGCGCAGCGCCACCGAGGTGACCGGCGGCACGACGGGCAGCACGACCGGCACGCTGAAGTTCTCGGACCTGACGACGGTGAACCTGCGCCTGTTCGCCAACCTGGGCGCCCGCCGCGAGCTGGTGGCCAAGTATCCGGTGCTGCGCGGCACGCGGGTGACCTTCGGCGTCACCAACCTGTTCGACGAGAAGCAGCAGGTGCGCAACGCCGCCGGCGGCACGCCGATCACCTACCAGGAGGACTACCTCGATCCGCTCGGCCGCAGCGTGAAGCTGAGCGTGCGCAAGGTGTTCTTCTAGGACTGGCCGGGGCGGCTGCTACAGCCGTCCCGCCTCGCCCAGCCGGTCCAGCAGCCACATGCGGGCCGGCGGCAGCGGGCGGTTCAGCGGGCCGAACACGAACTGCTCCAGGAAGTGGCCGGTGATGTCGAGCCCGGCCTTCACGTCGCCCTCGGACAGCCCGCCTTGCGACGACAGCAGAAACGGCGGCAGCGGCAGCAGCTTGTCGTGATAGGGCGCGCCGGCCTTGCGGCTGACCGCCCGCCCGGTGCGCGGGCTGACATAGACCAGATCGTCGACATCCCCGGTGGCCGCGCACTTCGAGAGATCCAGGCCAAAGCCCAGGTCCTGCAGCAGCCCCGCCTCGTAGCGCACATAGACCGCCGGCCAGATGTCGGGGATCTCCAGCACCCGGATCAGGGTCTCCAGGGCCAGGAACGCGCCGGGATGCGGCTCGCGCTCGGGCAAGGCGCCGGCGGCGACGGCGGCGGCCGACTGCAGGCCGGCCAGCGCCAGGCGATCATCGAACAGCGACGAGGGCCCCTCGCCCATCGGCTCCAGCTGGGCCGAGCCCAGCTGATCGGCGACCCGGGCGCGATAGCGGGCGATCACCCGTGCGCCCGCCTGCAGGAACGGCTTCATGCGCCGCGAGGCCGCGCCGGCCACGTGGGCGACGAACTTGCCGCGGTCCTGGGTCAGCAGTTCGACGATGGCGCCGGTCTCGCCGTGCGCCCGCGCCGACAGCACGAAGGCGTCGTCTTCCCATTCCGTCACCGGGAGCGCTCCACTAGGCGGGGGTCCCCCAGGCGACGACCTTCTCCAGCACCGGCCGCCACTCGGGCTCGACCGGCAGGCCGATCACGTCGCGCAGGGTCGCCTCCAGCTCGTCGACCGACAGGTCGCGCTGTTCGATCAGCGCGCCGGTGGCGTCGCGATGGGTCAGGCGGTTGTTCTTCAGGGCGAAGCGATCGGTCGGCGTCGTGCGCCCCACCGTCATGCTCCAGGTGAAGTGCGAACTGGGATGGGTGTAGGTGAAGAAGTTGGCCTGCTCGTAGTCGACCGCCGCCCAGGCGCCCTTGGCCACCTGGTAGAGCGGCGCCCAGCGGCCGGACAGGTCGGCCTGCACCTGCCGTTCGACAACCCCGTCGTGCGAGGCGTCGACGATGCGGAAGGCGCCGTTGGGGCTCTGCTGCTCGCCGTCGGCGAACAGCCGCAGCGGCGCGGTCAGCACGCAGCCGCCGAAGCCCGCGTCGGCCAGCCAGGTCTCGCCGTCCAGCGTCACCCCCAGCACCTGGTGCGAGCGCGGACGCGGCGGCGCGCCCTCCGGCGCCATCCACAGCACGCGGGCCATCAGCCCCTCGACCTCGAAGCCGAGCGCCGCCAGCACCCGCTTGAGCAGGCTGTTCTGCTCGTAGCAGTACCCGCCCCGACCGGCCCCGATCAGCTTGGCGTCGACCTCGGCGGGAACGATGCTGATCCCTCGCCCCAGCAGAACATCGAGGTTCTCGAACGGGATCGCGTCCGGATGCTTCTGGCAGATGGACCTCAGCACCGCGAGCGTCGGCTCGCGCGGGCCCTCATAACCGATGCGGGCCAGATAGGCGTCCAGATCGACCGCCGGGGCGGCGGATGCGGGCGTGGCGGTCGTAGTCTCGAGGGGACGCAAGGGCTGGGGCCTTCCATGACGTTCGGCGCCCTCAAAGGCTGCCGGAGCGGGGCGAAGTCAACCCCGCGCCACTCGCCCAACAATCGACCGATGGTTGAGCCGATTCATGCGACTCGCTAAGCGCGAGCATGCGCTATGCGTACGGCGCTGTGGGGGATTGCATGACCGACACTTTCGCCAGCCCGGCTCCGCGCCGCCGGCCCAAGCCGCCGATCACCTGGCCGGCCTTCGTGCTCGTCGCGATCGCCGCGGCGGCCGCCGCGATCGCCTATGGTCTCTATCGCGGCCCGCAGTTCTCGTCGGGCTTCACCTCGAACGCGCTGACGGCTGCCTTCAACGCCGCACTGATCCCGACCCTTCTGGGCACGCTGGCGTTCTGGTGCCTGCTGTATTTCGGCTACGTGCGCTGGAAACACGAGGCGCGCGGCCCGGCCTATTTCAATGCCCTGCTGGCGATCATCTTCGCCTGCCTCTTCCTCAGCCCCTTCGCGCGCCATCAGGTCGAGGTCTACAAGGCCGGCGACGTGAAGGGCATGGAAGCGGCGGTGGCCAAGGTCAACGCCCGCGCCGTCGCCGAGGAACAGGCCGCCCGCGCCGAGTTGACCAAGGCTCTGGACGCCTGCGCTCGCGAGATCCGCCTTGATCCCGAAGTGCTGCTGACGGCGGGCGACCGCAAGGCGGCCCGCGAACGGATCGGCGTCGCCCGCGCCGCCGCCGAGGCCTGTCACGCGGGCTATCCCGAACGCCTGGCCAAGGCCCGCGTCGCCTTCGTCGCCGCCGTCGGCCAGGCCAAGGTTTCGCAGGAGGTCGCCGCCCGCAAAATCGCCGACTTCGACGACTCGGCGAAACTGCAGGTGCACCGCAGCGCCAAGATCCAGGAATGGGAGCAGGCGCTGTTCGACGAGGCCGAGGCCGGCATCGCCGCCCTCAGCCGCTCGCCCTGGAGGCCCTACGGCGACACCCAGCTGCTGTTTTCCAGCCGCGCCGACGGCGAGGCCTTCATCCTGGCCCAGCGCGAGGCCGGCGATCTGCGACTGAAGCTCCAGTCGCTGACCGCCGGAACGGGCGACGTGGTCATCACCGACCAGCCGATGATCCCGCAGACGCGCCAGCGCAGGCCGATCGCCGACGTCTACGGCTAGACGTCGAAGTCCAGGCCCATGTCGCTGAACAGGCCACGTTCCTCGGCCCAGTTCTCCTTGACCTTCACGTGAAGGAAAAGGTGAACCTTGCGGTCGAGGATGTCCTGCAGCTCCTCGCGCGAGGCCTGGCCGATCCACTTCAGCACCTGGCCGCCCTTGCCCAGGACGATGGCGCGCTGGCCCTCGCGCTCGACATAGATGGTCTGCTCGATGCGGGCGCTGCCGTCGGCGCGCTCCTCGAACGAGGTGGTCTCCACCGAGGCCGCGTAGGGCAGTTCCTCGTGGACGCGCAGATAGATCTTCTCGCGGGTGATCTCGGCGGCCAGCAGGCGGGCCGGCAGGTCGGCCGTCTGGTCTTCCGGATAGAGCCACGGGCTCTCCGGCATCATCGAGGCCAGCTTGGCGGTCAGGTCGTCGACGCCCGCCCCGGTCTCGGCGCTGATCATGAACACGTCGGTGTAGACGCCGGTGTCGAAGAAATCCTTGGCCACGGCCAGCAGGGTGTCGCGCTTGATGCCGTCGATCTTGTTGAGGGCCAGGATCACCTTGCGGCCGCTCTCCTTGAGCGCCTCGATGATGGTCTGGACRTCCTGCACGGCGCGGTGCTCGGCCGGAGTGGCGTTGCGCGCGCGGTCGGCCAGTTCGGCCTGCACGTCGACCAGGTGGACAGTGACTTCGGCTTCTTCCGAACCGGCCCAGGCCGAGCGCACCATGGCGCGGTCGAGGCGGCGGCGCGGGCTGAAGATCCCGGGGGTGTCGACGAGAACGATCTGGGTGTCGCCGGCCAGGGCGACGCCGCGCACGGGGAAGCGCGTCGTCTGCACCTTCTGGGTGACGATCGAGACCTTGRCCCCGACCATGCGGTTGACCAGGGTGGACTTGCCGGCGTTCGGCGCGCCGATGATGGCGGCGAACCCGGCGCGGGTGTTGGAGGTGTTTTCAGTCATTGGGCGTGCGTGTAGCACAGCAGCACTGCAAAAGCCCTCCCCCATCAAGGGGGAGGGAGAGATCACTTTACCCGCCCACGCGCTCCAGCAGCGCCTTGGCCGCGGCCTTCTCGGCTTCCTGGCGGGACTTGCCCTTGGCGATGGCCGGATCGACGTCCTTGACGCTGACCTGGACTGTGAACTCCGGCGCGTGGTCGGGACCGGTGCGGTCGAGCACGCGATAGGACGGCAGCGGACGGCCCTTGCTCTGCGCCCATTCCTGCAGGGCGGTCTTAGGATCGCGCGGACGCCCCTGCCCGGCCCGGTCGAACTCTTCCGACCACAGGTCGAGGAACACCTTGCGGGCCAGCTCCAGCCCACCGTCCTGGTAGAGAGCCGCCATCAGCGCCTCGCAAGCCCCGGCCAGGATCGATTCCGTTTCGCGACCGCCGATCTTGCTGGACGAAGCCGACAGCCGCAGCGCCGGGCCCAGTTCCGCGCCCTTGGCAACACGGGCGCAGGTCTCGCGGCTGACCAGGGCGTTGAGGCGGGGCGCCAGCTCGCCCTCCTTGGCCTTGGGGAAACGCTCGGAAAGCGCCTCGGCGGCCAGGAGCCCGAGCACCCGGTCGCCGATGAACTCAAGCACCTCGTTGTCGCGAATCTTGGCCTTGGCCCCGTCGCCGACGCTGGCGTGGGTCAGCGCCCGCTCGAGCAGTTCGCGGTCCTCGAACCGATGACCGATCCGGCGCTCCAGGTCGCCGACGGCGGCGACCCGTCTGTCCTTCACGGCCATGATCTTACTTCAGCACGCGGAAGAAGCGGCTCGGGCGCGCGTCCATGAACCATGTCCACGGCTTGAACAGGTGCGCGTCCGCGTTCCACGACAGCAGGATGATCTGCGCCTTGCCGACCAGGTTCTCGGCCGGGACGAAGCCCACGCCGATGGCGTCGCCGGTGTACTGGTCGTTCTCGTAGTTCCACTTGCAGGTCCCCGAGTCCGTCTTGAACGGCGAGATGCCCGGGTTGAAGCGGCTGTCGGCCGAGTTGTCGCGGTTGTCGCCCATGAAGAAGTAGCAGCCTTCCGGAACCTCGTAGACGCCGGTGTTGTCGCCCTGCGTGTCCGGGCCCGCGTCGGCCTGGGTCAGGTAGGTGCGGCCCTCGGGCGTGGTTTCCTGGATGCGCTTCATCGGCTGGGTGAAGCCGTAGCCGCTGTCGACCAGCACGTCGGCCTGCTCCTGGCGCTTGACGGCCTGGCCGTTGATGTAGAGCGCGCCGCCGCGAACCTGGATCTTGTCGCCCGGCAGGCCGACCAGGCGCTTGATGTAGTCGACATGGCCGTCGCGCGGCAGCTTGAAGACGATGATGTCGCCCCGCTTGGGCGCCGAGCCCAGGATGCGGCCCTTGAACAGCGGCGGGCTGAACGGGATCGAGTGCTTCGAGTAGCCGTACGAGAACTTCGAGACGATGATGTAGTCGCCTTGATAGAGATTGGGCTCCATCGAGGCCGACGGGATCGTGAACGGCTGGAACAGCAGCACCCGCAGCACCAGGGCGATGCCCAGGGCATAGGCCACGGTCTTGATGATCTCGATGAATTCGTTGACGGCGCCGCCCTTTTCTTCTTCGGGGGGCGTGGTCTCGACGGCTTCGGTCATGCGCGCGGGGCTCTTTGCGAATGGGGGTCGGGCGAGCCCGACAGGTCTTGCTAGACGCGGTTGTCGTCGCGGGCAAGCACCGCCGGCGATAGTGACGCTTCGTGGCGGCCGTTTGGCGCCGGAAGGCCGGCTCGCCTTAAAGATTATTCATTGGCCGCCACGATCGGCGAATGATGTTCTTCGGCCGCCGTTTCCCGGGGATACCGTCGATGCGCCCGCTCGTTCCGCTGTTCATTCTCTCCGTGGGCCTGATGGCCGCCTGGCAGGCCAGGTCGGCCGAGGTCGCGCCGCGCCCCGTGGTCGAGGACGTGGCCAAGGCGATCGCCGACAACTACTACGACGCCGCCAAGGGCGCGGCGGTGGCCCGGGACCTCCGCGCGGAGGCCGCAAAGGGCGCCTATGATCGCCTGACCGATCCTCGCGACCTGGCCACGACGCTGAGCGAGCGGCTGCGGCCGCTGGATCATCACTTCAACGTCTCGTGGTCGGCCGAGCCGGCGCCCGCCCAGCGGCCCGCGTCCGGACCAGCGGCGGCCGCCGGTGCGGCTTCCCCGCGCGTCGATCCGGCCAAGCGCGCCAACTACGGAATCCGCCGGGTCGAGATCCTGAACGGCAACCTCGGCTATATCGACATGCGGATGTTCGCCCACTTCCCGTTCGGCCAGCCCGACGCCCCGGCCCGCAAGGCCATCGAGGCGGCGCTGCAGACGGTGGCCAACACCGACGCCGTCATCATCGACCTGCGCGACAACGGCGGCGGCTCGCCGGCCATGGTCGGCTACCTGACCAGCGCCTTCACGCCCAAGGGCTCCGACATCTACAACACCTTCAGGCATCGCGAGGGAACGCTCAGCGAGGCCCCGGGCGACTGGTATCCGGCCCCGCGCCTGGACACGCCTCTGTACGTGCTGATCAGCGGCCGCACCGGCTCGGCCGCCGAGGCCCTGGCCTACACGCTGAAGAACGCCAAGCGCGCCGTGATCGTCGGCGAGGCCAGCGGCGGCGCGGCCAATCCCGGCGGTCCCGTGCCGCTGGCCGGCGGCTTCTCGGTCTTCGTGTCCGGCGGCTCGCCGGTCAGCCCGATCACCAAGACCAACTGGGAGGGCGACGGGGTGCAGCCCGACGTGGCCGTCCCCGCCGCGGGGGCTTTGGACGCCGCCCGCGCCCTTGCTTTGGAAGCTGTGCTGAAGACCGCGACCGGCCCCGCCGCCCAGGACGCCCGCTGGGCGCTGGAAGCCCTTCGCGCCGAAGCCGCGCCGCCGGCGACCAAGCCGTTGGCCGACTATGTCGGAGCCTACGGCGCGGTCGAGATCGTGCAGGTCGACGGTCGCCTGGCCATGAAGCGCGGTCGCCGCCCCCTCACCATCCTGCTGCCCCTGGGCGGCGAGACCTTCACCGTGGCGGGCGAGTCGAGCCGCCGCGTGGTGTTCGAGCGCGACGCCAAGGGCGCGGTCAGCGCGTTCGAGGCGATCGGCTACGAAGGCGGCGGCGCACGCTTCCGACGGGGGGCGGCGCCCATCGGATGACCGGTGAGCGAGTTCGAATTCGCGCAACAATTTAGGATTGATTTTACCTGGGCGACCCAACCTTGCGCCTATCCACATCGGGCGGGGTCGTTTCCATGCGTCAACTGAAGGCGATCACGCCGGTCATCGCGCTGGCCGCCGCGCTCACGCTCGCGCCCCAGAGACCAGCCGCCCAGTCGCTGCCGCCGACATCGCCGCAGCCTTCGGCCTGCGATCCTGACCAGAAGCGCTACGCGGATTCCATCGGCGTGCCCTGCTCGGCCCTGCGGGCGTTCGAACCGTCCTCAGCCTCGCCCAGCAAGACGCCGGCGCAGCCCGCGCGAACGGCCCAGGTCGCGGCTCAGCCTGACCAGGCCGCCGTCGCTCCCGCCTCTGTCCAGGCACCGACGAGGCCCGCCGACAGCGGAAGCTCCCAAGTCTCTACGTCCGTCCAAGCCGCCAGGACTTCAGCTCCGAGCCGCCTGGCGCTCTCTATCTCGCTGCCGTTCCGCAGCGGCGTCAGTTTGGACATCAGGCGGCTGGACGCTCCCGGCAAGACCGTCATCAGCCGCTCGCAAAGCCTGTACTCGAGCCCGCCGGATTTCTCCGGCGAGGTCTCCGAACGCTTGACCGGCCCGGCCGCCGACATGGGCTATAGCTATGTGTCGGCGATGGACTTCAAGGCCAAGGTGATCGTCAAGGACCTGCCCGCCGGCCGCTATGAAATCCGCAGCATCCAAACCTTCACCGGAGCAGGCGGAACAGTCTACCTGAAGCGAGACTTCGAAGAGCTGGGCCTCACCTTCGACATCGCGCCCGGGACGACGACCTATCTGGGCGAGTTCGGGCTTTGGAGCATCAACGGCAAGTCGCGGATCGGCCTGCGGATGACGGCCGGCGCGATCGTGGTGGTTCGCGACCAGAGCGCCCGCGACCTGCCGTTGGCCGCCCGCTCCCGAGACCTGGGCGAGGTGAGGATATCGGTCCCGGACGTCGAGCGATTGCGCCAGCCCTTGATCCAGCCCCGACTCTAGCGCCTCAGCTCGCCGGTACGGCCTCGATGATCACGAAGGCCTGGGCGTAGGGGTGGTCGTCGGTCAGCGACAGGTGGATCACCGGGACCATGCCCTCGGGGATCAGCTGGGCCAGCTTGGCAGCCGCGCCGCCGGTTAGGGCCATGGTCGGCTTGCCCGACGGCAGGTTCACCACGCCCATGTCGCCCAGGTGCACGCCCTGCTTGAGGCCGGTGCCCAGGGCCTTGGAGCAGGCTTCCTTGGCGGCGAAGCGCTTGGCGTAGCTGGAGGCGCGGTCGGGCTTGCGCTCGGACCGCTTGCGCTCGATCTCGGTGAAGACCTTGTTGGTGAAGCGCTCGCCGAAGCGTTCGAGGGTCTTCTCGATCCGCCGGATGTCGCTGAGGTCCGAACCGATGCCGATGATCACGCCGCCGCCTCCAGCCTCGCCGCGTCCATCAGGGTCCGCATGCGCAGGATGGCCTGGGGCAGGCCCACGAAGATCGCCTCGCCGATCAGGAAGTGGCCGATATTGAGCTCGACGATCTGCGGGATGGCGGCGACCGGCTTGACCGTGGCGTAGTCGATGCCGTGGCCGGCATGCACTTCCAGGCCCAGGGAGGCGGCGAAGGCCGCGCCCGACTTCAGGCGCTCCAGGATGGCGGCCGCGCGTTCGGTCTGGCCGGCGCGGGCGGCGTCGCAGTAGGCGCCGGTGTGCAGTTCCACGACCTGGGCGCCGACATCGGCCGAGGCCTGGATCTGAGCGTGGTCAGGCTCGATGAACAGCGACACCCGCGCCCCGACGGTGCGCAGGCGCGCGGTGGCGTCGGCGATGCGGTTGGCGCCCTTCACGACGTCGAGCCCGCCTTCGGTGGTCACCTCCTCGCGCCGCTCGGGCACCAGGCAGGCCGCGTGCGGCTTGGCGTTCATGGCGATTCCGACCATCTCGTCGGTGACCGCCATCTCGAAGTTCAGCGGCTTGCCGCGCTTGAGGCAGAGGTCGGTGAGGACGGCGATGTCGGCGTCGCTGATGTGCCGGCGGTCCTCGCGCAGGTGCGCGGTGATGCCGTCGGCGCCGGCCGCGAGCGCCAGCTCGGCGGCGCGCACCGGCTCGGGATAGCTCGATCCGCGCGCGTTGCGGATCGTGGCCACGTGGTCGATGTTGACGCCGAGCCTGAGCATGGGGCTCAGCCCTTCAGCCGGCGGCTGCCCGGATCCTCGATCGGGATCGCGGCCAGTTCGGGCGGCAGGGCGTCGGCCGGATAGGCCGGGACTTCCAGGCTGGCCAGGGCGATCAGCGGCACGCCGACATCGGCCTTGCCGCCCGAGCGGTCGACGATGCAGGCCGCCGCGACGACGTCGCCGCCGGCGTCCTTGATCGCCTGGATGCATTCGCGCGACGACAGGCCGGTCGTGACGATGTCCTCGACCATCACGACCTTCTGGCCGGGCTCCAGGTGGAAGCCGCGGCGGAACTTGAAGCCGCCGCCCTCGCGCTCGACATAGATCGACGGTACGTTCAGGTGGCGAGCGGTCTCGTAGCCCGGGATGATGCCGCCCACGGCGGGGGAAACCGCCACGTCGACATGGCCCACGGTGGCGATGATCTTGTCGGCCAGGGCCTTGCACAGGCGCTCGCAGCGCTCGGGCCGCATGAACACCAGGTTCTTCTGCAGAAACACCGGGCTGTGCAGGCCGCTGGAGAGCACGAAGTGGCCTTCGCGCAGGGCGCCGGCGGCGCGGAATTCGTCGAGGACGTCATCGTTGGTCATGAGGCGTGGATATAGACCAGCGCGGCGAGTCTACAAACCACCCTCAAAGGGGCGTAGGACAACGGCATGAACGACTCCCCTCCCCGCCCTCGCGTCGGTTGCGGCGCGGCCATCATCGACGCCGAGGGCCGCATCCTGCTGGTCCAGCGCCGCCGACAGCCGGAAGCCGGCCACTGGGGCCAGCCGGGCGGCAAGCTCGACTGGGGCGAGCCCGGCCGCACCTGCGCCGAGCGCGAGATCCGCGAGGAACTCGGCATCGGGATCGTCGCCGGCCCGGTGCTGGCGGTGACCGACATGATCGCGGCCGACAGCCATTGGCTGGCGGTGACCTATCGCGCCGACGGCTGCGTGGGCGAACCGGCCATCCAGGAGCCGGAAGCCCTCGCCGACTGGGGCTGGTTTGCGCTCGACGCCCTGCCCTCGCCCCTGACCCAGGCCACGAAGGACGCCGTGGCGGCCCTGCGCGGCGCGAACTGAACTTTTTTCGGCGGGTCGCGTCACACACGCGGACCTTGCCTCGTCATGGCGGCGCAACCCTCTTGAAAGGAGACCCGCCATGACCGCCAAGCTCGATCCCTTCGCCGCCGCTCCGGCCGTGATGAAGTCGTGGTTCACCGCCTCGACCGTCATCGCCGCCAGCCTGGAGCCGAGCCTGATCGAACTGGTCAAGATCCGCGCCTCGCAGATCAACGCCTGCGCCAACTGCATCAACATGCACACGGCCGAAGCCCGCGCCCAGGGCGAGACCGAGCAGCGCATCTACCTGCTGTCGGCCTGGCGCGAGGCGCCCTGCTACACGCGGCGCGAACGCGCCGCCCTGGCCTGGACCGAGGCGCTGACCCGCCTGTCGGAGGGCCACACGCAGGAAGCGGCGCACGCCGACCTCGCCGCCGAGTTCACGGAAGAGGAGCAGGTCAAGCTGACCCTGATGATCAACGTCATCAACGGCTGGAACCGCCTGGCGGTGGGCTTTGGCCTCTGGATCGAGCAGCCGGCCAAGGCGGCGGCCTGATCTACAGCGACAGACGCGGGGTCAGCCCCGCGTCCGGTCCACCGTCTCGACCGACGGGCAGGTGCGCAGCGCGGCCGAGATATTGGTCAGGTGCTTGGCGTCGCGCACCTCGACGTCGATGTCGGTGTCGAAGAAGTCGCTCTGCCGGTGATGCATGCGCAGGTTGACGATGTTGCCGCCCGCCTCGCCGATGATCGTGCAGACCTGGCCCAGCACGCCCGGCGCGTTGCCGATGGTGGCGTGCAGGCGGGCCAGCGAGACGGTGTCGCGCTCGGCCTCGGGCGTCCAGTTCAGATCGCGCCAGAGGTCCTCGCGGTCCTCGTACTCGGCCAGCTTCGGACAGTCGATGGTATGGACGTCGAGACCGCCGTCCTGATCCTTGGCGCTGTCCTCGCGCAGGATGCCGACGATGCGGTCGCCCGGCACCGGGCTGCAGCAGTGGGCGAAGTGCAGCGAAACGCCAGGGGTCAGCCCGCCGCCGCGCACATAGAGCCGCGCGCCCTTGCCGCCCTCGATCTTGCGGCGCGCCGTGGCCGCCTCGCGATCGGCGTCGACCATGCCCGGGAACGCGGTTTCCAGCACCTGGCTGGGCGTGACCCGGCCGCGGCCGACGGCGTCGAACAGGGCCTCTTCGCTCTCCAGCGCGAACCGCTCGAGGATCGGCCGCAGCGACACGTCCTTCAGGTTCTTGCCGGCGCGCTCGAAGATCTGTTCGACCGACACCCGGCCCAGGCGCAGGAACTCTTCCTTCTCGGTCTGGCGGATGTGACGCCGGATGGCCGAGCGGGCCCGACCAGTCACCGTCAAGGAACGCCAATCGGGCGGCACCACGGGCTTGGAGCCGCGGATCACCTCGACCACGTCGCCGTTGGTCAGGATGGTGCGCAGCGGCTTGAGCTCGCCATTGATTTTCACGCCGATGCAGGTGTCGCCGACGCTGGTGTGCACCGCGTAGGCGAAGTCCAGCGGCATCGCGCCCCGGGGCAGGCTGACCAGCTTGCCCTTGGGGGTGAACACGAACACCTGGTCGAGGAACATCTCGAGCTTGGCGTGCTCGACCAGCTCCTCGCTGTCGCCGCCSTGCTCGAGCACCTGCACCAGCTGGCGCAGGTTGGCCAACGGGTCGCGGCCGCCGGCGGCCTCCATGCCTTCCAGGTCGAGCCCGTACGAGGCGTCCTTGTAGCGGAAGTGGGCGGCTACGCCCTCTTCGTTCACCCGGTCCATCGACTCGGTGCGGATCTGCATCTCGATGCGCATGCCGCGCGGCCCCACCACCGTGGTGTGCAGCGAGCGGTAGTTGTTACGCTTGGGCGTCGAGATGAAGTCCTTGAAGCGGTCGGGCACGCTGGACCAGGCGCGGTGAACCACGCCCAAGGCGCGGTAGCAGTCCTCCTCGCTGTCGACGATCACGCGGAAGGCGTAGATGTCGGACATCTGCGAGAAGCCGATCGACTTGCGCTGAAGCTTGCGCCAGATCGAATAGGGAGCCTTTTCCCGGCCGAAGACGCGGGCCGGCAGATTGGCTGACTCCAGGCGCGCCAGGATTTCCTGGCTCACCAACTGGACCGCCCCGCCCTGCTCTTCCCGCAGCTTTTCCAGCCGCCGGACGATGGCGTCCCGGGCGACCGGGTTGGTGTGCTGGAAGGACAGCTCCTCCAGCTCGGTGCAGATGCGGTGACAGCCGATGTTGCGGGCCAGCGGCGCGTAGATGTCGCGCGTCTCGCGGGCGATGCGCTCGCGCTTGGCCTGGTTCTTGATGAAGTGCAGCGTCCGCATGTTGTGCAGACGGTCAGCCAGCTTGACCAGCAGGACGCGGACGTCCTTGGAGATCGCCAGGATGAACTTGCGCAGATTCTCGGCCTGGCGGGTGTGCTCGGCCTGGAGCTCCAGCTTCGAAAGCTTGGTGACGCCTTCGACCAGCTCGGCGATCTCCTCGCCGAACAGCTTGCCGATCTCCTCCTTGGTGACCGGCGTGTCCTCGATGACGTCGTGCAGCAACGCCGTGACGATGGTCGCGGTGTCGAGCCGGTACTCGGTGAGGATGCCCGCCACCTCGATCGGGTGGGCGTAGTAGGGGTCGCCGCTGGCGCGCGTCTGGCTGCCGTGCATGCGCATGGCGAAGACGTAGGCGCGGTTGAGCAGGGCCTCGTCGGCCGTGGGATCGTAGGCGTGGACGCGCTCGATCAGCTCGTACTGGCGAAGGAACTTGCGCGGCTTGGGCGCCGGCGGAGCCTCGGGCGCTGTGGCCTGGGGCTCAGACGAAGACGCGCCCGATTCCCCCCCAGGTGAAGGAGAGGATTCGGGCGCGCGTTCGGACGGAGCGGCGGCGGGCGCCGCTTCGATGATCAGAGGGTCTGCGCCGTCGGGGCTCAGTACCGCTCCTCCTGACCGCCGTCGCGGTCGCTTTGCAGCGCGCGAACGAGTTCCAGTTCGCTCATCTGCATGTGAGTCGGGTCGGCCAGCAGGGCGAGGGTTTCGGCCTCTTCCTCGGCTTCCGAGTGCTCGTCGACGCGCTGCAGCGTGGTGATCAGGTGCTCCTTGAGCCCCTCGTGATCGATCACGTCGTCAGCGATCTCGCGCAGGGCGACGACCGGGTTCTTGTCGTTGTCGCGATCGACCATCAGGGCCGCACCGGCCGAGATGCCGCGAGCGCGGTGCGCCGACAGCAGGACGAGCGCGAAGCGGTTCGGAACCTTCTCGACGCAATCTTCGACGGTGACGCGGGCCATGAATTCCTCGGGCTGACCGTAAGGTCTCTCAAAATAGGGCTCCGTGCGGCGTCACGCAACGCCGCTTCGGTTGTCACCCAGCTTTCGCGAGGCGGCGTGTATGCCTTTTCCGAAAAGCAAAGTCCAGCGCGGCCGTAGATTTCCCGAAGATCAGCCGACGGGACGGGCGTCGCCCCCCACGTCAGCGCCGGCGGCCAGCCGTGCGGCGCTCTTGCCCAGCACCGGATGGATCCAGTCCGGAGCGATCTGCGCCAGGGGCCCCATGACGAACAGGCGCTCGTGGGCGCGGGGATGGGGCAGGACGAGGTTTCCGTCCATCACCGTGCGGCCGTGGGCGATCAGGTCGAGATCCAGCGTGCGGGCGGCGTTGCGCTCGGACCGGGCGCGGCCGAACGCGGCCTCGACGCGGTGCAGGGCCGCCAGCGCCTCGGCGGGCGAAAGGCCGGTCTCCACCAGCGCCACGCCGTTCAGATAGGCAGGTCCCGAAGGATCCGGCCATGCGGCCGACGTCCACCAGCCGGAACGGGCGACCACCGCCAGCCCTTCGCCAGCCAGCGCCGCCACGGCGGCTTCCAACAGAGCCTCGCGACTCGTGTAGGCTCCGGGCAGATTACAGCCGAGGGCGACGACCACGGCCGCGTCCCGACCATTTTTATCCAGCCGATTTTTCAAGGAATTAGACCCGTGACCTTCTATCCGACCGAGCGGCTGGCGCTGTTCATCGACGGGGCCAACCTCTATTCCGCCGCCAAGGCGCTGGGCTTCGACATCGACTATCGAAAGCTCCTCGACGAGTTCAAGAAGCGCGGCCTGCTGGTGCGCGCCTACTACTACACCGCCATCGCCGAGAACGACGACTACTCGCCGATCCGTCCGCTGGTGGACTGGCTGGACTACAACGGCTTCACCCTGGTGACCAAGCCGGCACGCGAGTACACCGACAGCCAGGGCCGCAAGCGCTGGCGCGGCGACATGGACATCGAGATCGCGGTCGACATGCTGCAGATGGCCGACACGGTCGATCACCTGCTGCTGTTCTCGGGCGACGGCGACTTCCGCGCCCTGGTCGAGGCCGTCCAGCGCAAGGGCCGCCGCGTCACCGTCGTCTCGACGATGAAGAGCCAGCCGCCGATGACCAGCGACGACCTGCGCCGGCAGGCCGACAACTTCGTCGACCTGGCCGACCTGGGCAACATCATCGGCCGCCCGCAACGCGCGCCGCAGCAGCGCTACGCCTCGACCGACCAACGCACCCCGGCCGAGCGCGAAGCCGAAGACGAGTACTGAGAACGAGCCGACGCCATGCAGCATTCCAACATCGTCGGCGAGGTCGTCCCCTCCCCGGCCGAACCGCCGCGCGACTGCCCGCTGTGCCCGCGCCTGGTGGCCTATCGCCGTGAGAACCAGGAGCTCTATCCGGACTACTTCAACGGCCCGGCCCCGTCGTTCGGCGACAAGGACGCCCGCCTGCTGGTCGTGGGCCTGGCCCCCGGCCGCAAGGGCGCCAACCGCACCGGCCGACCGTTCACCGGCGACTATGCCGGCACGCTGCTCTACGAGACGCTCATCAAGTACGGCTTCGCCACCGGCAGGTTCGAGGCGCGCATCGACGACTCCCTGCAGCTCGTCGGCGCGGCGGTGACCAACGCGGTGCGCTGCGCCCCGCCCGGCAACAAGCCCGAGACCAGCGAGGAGAACACCTGCCGCCCGTTCCTGAAGGCGCGGCTGGACATGTTCCCCAACCTCAAGGCCATCGTCACCCTGGGCGACGTCTCGCGGCGCAATGTGCTGAAGACCCTGGGCCTGAAGGCCTCGGCCGGCATCCCCGGCCACGGCTCGGAGTTCCAGGCCGGCCCCTACCGCATCTTCAACAGCTATCACTGCTCGCGGCTCAACACGAACACCGGACGCCTGACGACGCCGATGTTCGAGGAGCTGTTCGCGCGGGTGAAGGCCTACGTGGATGCGGCCGACTAGGCCGCAAGCCGGGCCCGGTCGAGGCTGACCGTGCCGCCGGTCGTCAGCAGGATCACCAGTCGTCGCCCGCCAATCTCGATCGGGAACTCGATGGCGCCGTCCTGACGCAGCTTGCCCTCGCGCAGCCTCAAGAGACCGCCCGCGAGCAGGCCGGAGATGGGTTCGATGCAGGCTCGCACCGCCGCATCGACGTCTTCGAGCGCCATCGGCTTACCGACCGCCACCACCTCGCGCACGGCCAGCGACAGGCGGGTGAATCCCAGGAAGAGGCCCCGCGTCAATAGCTGGCCGATGGCCTGGCGCACGATCCCGGCGATATGCGCCTCGTTGATCAGCAGCGTGCTCAGATAGCCGAACACCTTGCCCTTCAGCGCCCGCACCACGCCCGCGATCCGGGCGGCGCGGGCCGCCGGAGCCTCGCCCTCGCCAGCCAGCGCGACGTAGATTTCCACGTGGTCGGCGAACTCGGCCGGCGTGCTGGAAACGGTCAGGGCGAAGGCCACCGCTTCCCTGGCCAGCTCGGCGTCCACGCCGCTCAGCACATCGGCCAGCGCGAGGACGGCCACATGCGCCGGATAGTCCATAATCTGGAACACCGGCGCATCGCCGACGCCGAGAGTCGCCAGGAAAGCCGGGCCGGCCGCCAGATCGGCCTGGGTCAGCAAACCGTGCTCGACCAGCACAGCCCGCGCCTTGGCCAGCGCCTCTTCGCCACCGGTCTGCTCGGCCGCCACCAGCGCCTTCAGCGCGTCGATCTCCAGCGTGACCAGCTTGGCCGAGCACACCTGCAGCCCCAGCGCCGGCAGCAGGATCAGAGCGCTGTCATGCAGGTCCGGCACGGCGCCGAGAAGCCCCTCCTCGTCTGCGAAGGCGAAGTGGGCGTTGCTGTCGCGTATCGCCCAGGCCAGCCACTCCGGAGCCGAAGGGATCAGGCTGAGCACCAGCCGGCAGCGCTCCGAAAAGGCTTCGGGCGTCTGGACCGTACGACCACGCAACGAAAGAACCATGCGACGAACTCCCTGAACTGCGCGCCGCGCGCCTCGCACAAAACGAGCGTCGCGGCGCTTCGCAACCGGAGTTATCAGCCAAGGTCACTACCGAGAGATGACCGCGGATAGAGCTATCGCTTGGTCGCCCACCCGTTGTCGGCCATCCAGTCGCGCAACCGCTCGGGCCAGGCCCTGATGGCGGCCTTCTCCGTGCGAAAGCCCATGTTGAAGGCGTGGCCGCCGCTCTGGAACAGGTGGAACTCGACCGGAACCTTGGCGGCGCGGAACTTCGAAAGCAGCTCCACCGGCGGGGCCGAGCAGCATTCGTCATCGTCGGCCGCGAGGATGAAGGCCAGCGGCGTATCGGCCGGGATCTTGTCGGGAATGCCCGCCGGGCCGGGATAGATCAGCACCTGGAAGTCGGGCCGGCCGCTGACCTTGTCGACGGCGTCGACCTTGGGATCCTTGGCGGTCGAGCCGTAGACCGCCAGGTCGACCACCTCGCCGCCACCGGAAAAGCCCATCAGGCCGATCTTCTTCGGGTCCACGCCGAACTCGGCGGCGCGCGAACGGACGAGCCGCACCGCCCGCACCGCGTCCTGTCGGGCGTGGTCGATGGCGTAGGGCGAGCCCTCTTCCTGGCTGAGGCGGTACTTCAGCACGAAGACCGCCACGCCCATGGGGTTCAGCACCTTGGCGACGTCGGTCCCTTCCGGATGGATGACCAGCATCTTGTGACCACCGCCCGGCAGCACGATCACCGCCGCGCCCGTCGCTGTGCCGGCCGGGGGCAGATAAGCGGTCACCGAAGGATCGTTGATCGACTTGGCCCAGTACTCCGCCGACTGCTCGGGTATGGCCTTGCGCGCCTCGAAGCCCGGCGCGCCGTTCGGCCACAGGGCAACGCGCTGCTGGGCGTGCGCCAGGGCGGGCAGGGTCAGGGCGGCGGCCAGGATGAAGGCGAACCGGTTGATCATGGTGTCATCCCCAAGGTTGTCACGCCCTGCGTCCTTCGAGGCTCGCCGCCGGCTCGCACCTCAGGATGAGGGTCTCATTGCACTGAATTCCTCATCCTGAGGCGCCCGCGCAGCGAGCCTCGAAGGACGCAGGGCCTTAAAGCTTCACCGTCCGGCCTTCGCGGGCGGCCTGGTAGATGGCCTCGATGATCCGCAGGTCCTTCAGCCCCTCCTCGCCCGGCACGATCGGGTCGCGACCGGTAAGGATGCATTCCGACAGGTGATCCAGCTGGCCGGCGAACTGGCTCTTCTTCACCGGCGGCGGCGTGCGGGGCCTTGCCTGGCCGTCGAGATTGGCCCGCATGGCCTGGCCGCCGTAGCTGGTGGCCGGATCGATCTCGACCCAGCCCTTGGGACCCGAGACCCGATAGCGGTTGCAGTTGGCGCTGTAGGTCGAGACGCAGTTCGCCGTCGCCCCCGACGGAAACAGCAGCTGGAAATTGATGGTGTCCTCGACCTCGGCGAACACCGGATTGGAGCGGTCCGTCGACTCCATGGCGTTGACGGCGATCGGCTCCTCGCCGGTCAGGTAGCGGGCGGCGTTGAGGCTGTAGATGCCGATGTCCATCAGGCTGCCGCCGCCCGACAGCGCCTTCTTCACCCGCCACATGTTCGGGTCGCTGGCGGTCCAGCCGTGATCGGCGACGATGGTGGCCACCGGCCCCAGCGCCCCGCCCCGCGCCAGGGCGATGGCGTCCAGGTTGTGCGGCTCGAAGCGGCTGCGATAGCCGATCATCAGCTTGCGACCGGCGGCCTTGCAGGCGGCGATCATCGCCTCGCAATCGGCGACCGAAGTCGCCATCGGCTTTTCGCACATTACGTGCTTGCCCGCCTTGGCCGCCCGCTCGGTGAAGGTGCGGTGCAGGCTGTTGGGCGTGACCACGTAGACGATGTCGACGGCCGGATCGTCGATGATCCGGTCGAAGGTCTCGTAGGAATAACGGCTCCTTTCCGGGATCCCGTACTGGGCGCCGTACTTGGCGAGCTTCTCCGGCGTCCCGCTGACCAGGGCCGTCAGCTTCGAGTGCTCGCACTCGGCGAAACGCGGCATGATGATCTGGGTGGCGTAGTAGCCCAGGCCCAGCATCGCGTAGCCGAGCTTGCGGCCTTCGGCCTTGGCCTGGGCCAGCGCGGCCGCGGGAGCCGTCGCGGCCATGGCGCCGGCGGCGAGGCCGGCCTGCATGAACGTGCGCTTGTTCATCACCCTCGCCTCTCCTTGTCTTGCTACCAGACCAGTCCGGTCGTCTTCAGCCGCACCCGCGCCAGGGTCTTGTCGGCGGTGAGGAACAGCGTCCTGCCGTCCTCGCCGAAGGCGCAGTTGGCGATCGGGCCGCCGGTCTCGATGACGCCGATCAACTCGCCCGCCGGGGTGATCACCAGCACCCCGCCCGGCCCGGTGGCGTAGAGACGCCCTTCGGTGTCCAGGCACATGCCGTCGGGAAGCCCCGGACCGCCGGCCTTGTGCAGGGCGGCCGCGTCGAAGAACACCTTGCGCGCGGTCGGCAGGCCATCGGCGCCCAGGTCGTAGGCCATGATCACCGGCCCGTTCGGATCCGACACCGCCACGTAGAGGCGCTTCTCGTCGGGGCTCAGGGCCACGCCGTTGGGGAAGGTCAGCTTGTCGTCGACCACCGCCAGCGAGCCGTCGGCGCGCAGCAGATAGACACCATTGAAGCTGAGCTCCTTCACCGGCGAGGCGTCCAGCCCCTCCAGGCCGTAAGGCGGATCGGTGAAGTAGATCGCGCCCGACTTGGCCACCGCCAGGTCGTTGGGGCTGTTGAAGCGCTTGCCCTGATAGCGGTCTACCACCACCGAGCGCGCCTTGGTCTTCAGATCCAGCTTGGTGATCGCCCGGTAGCCGTGATTGCAGACCAGCAGGTCCCCATGCGCGTCCAGGGTCATGCCGTTGGAGCCCGGCTCGCGGAAGATCTTGGTCGGCGGGCCGTCATAGCCCGAGGGCTGCAGGAAGACGCTTTTGCCGTCCTTCTGGCTCCACCGGTACATGACGTTGGCCGGCACGTCGGAGAAAACGAGGTACTGGCCGTCCTTCACCCACACCGGCCCTTCGGACCAGACGAAGCCGTCGGCCAGCTTCTCGATCTTGGCGTCGGCGGCGATCACGGCGTCGAGCGCAGGCGACAGGCGTCGGATGGAGCCCAGGGTCTGGACGGCGGCTTGGGCGGACATGGAAAGGCCTCCGGCGGCGAGTGCGGCGCCGGCTCCCAGAGCCAGCGTGACGGTGCGGCGCGTCGCGGTCATACGTCGAGGCCTCCCTTGTGGTTCTTGCTTATGACAGCGATGTCATAGCAATGCCCGCCCAGGTTGGCGAGACGCCTTTCGCAGCGCGCCGCGCGATTTTGAGGATCAGGAGCGGACGCGCGGCACGCAGTCCAGCCAGCGCGCGTAAGCCGCCTCGCGGGCGTGGACGGGCATGGCGGGCCGAAGATCCTCGGCCGAGGGGCGCGCCTTGGCGGCCTCCTCCAGCGAGTCGTAGAGCCCTGCTCCCAGCCCCGCGAACAGCGCCGCGCCCAGCGCCGTGGTCTCCTGGTAGCTGGAGCGAGCCACCGGCAGGCCGGTCAGGTCGGCCAGGCGCTGGCTGAACCAGGCGCTCTTGGACATGCCCCCGTCGATCCTCAGTTGCGCCTCGCCGGCGAAGGCGTCCGGCGCGTCGGCGCGCATGGCCTCGATCAGGTCGCGGCTCTGCAAGGCGCAGGCGTCGTAGGTGGCCGCGGCGATCTCGGGCAGGCCGGCGTCGCGGGTCAGGCCGAAGATCGCGCCCCGCGCCTTGGCGTCCCACCAGGGCGCGCCCAGGCCGGTGAAGGCCGGCACGACGACGACCCCATGGTCGGCCTTGGCCGCCCGGGCCAGGGCCTCGGCCGCGCGCGGGCCGCCGGTGATCCCCAGCCCCTCGCCCAGCCACTGGATCGCCGCGCCGGCCACGAAGATCGAGCCCTCAAGGGCGTAGGTCGCCTGGCCATCCACGCGAGCGGCCACCGTGGTCAGCAGGCGAGAGGCCGACACGGCCCTGGTGGCACCGGTGTTGATCAGCATGAAGCAGCCGGTGCCGTAGGTGGCCTTCATCTCGCCGGGGCGGATGCAGCCCTGCCCCATCAGGGCCGCCTGCTGGTCGCCGGCCACGCCGCGGATCGGCAGCGGCCGGCCCAGCACCGACGCGCCGACCTCGCCGAAGTCGGCGGCGCAGTCGAGCACCTGCGGCAGCAGCGCGCGCGGCACGCCGAACAGCGCCAGCATCTCGTCCGACCAGTCCTGCCGCTCGATGTCGAACAGCAAGGTGCGCGAGGCGTTGGTGGCGTCGGTCACGTGCCGCGCGCCGCCGGTCAGCTTCCAGATCGTCCACGCATCCATCGTGCCGGCCAGCAGTTGTCCCGCCTCGGCCCGGGCGCGGGCGCCGGGCACGTTGTCGAGCAGCCAGGCGATCTTGGTGGCCGAGAAATACGGGTCGAGCAGCAGGCCCGTGACGGCGGTCACCCGGGCCTCCTTGCCGTCCTTGCGCAGCCTTTCGCAGGCCTCGGCCGTGCGGCGGTCCTGCCAGACGATGGCCGGATGGATCGGGCGGCCCGTGACCTTGTCCCAGACCACCACCGTCTCGCGCTGGTTGGTGATGCCCAGGGCGACGACCTCGTCGAGCGCCGCGCCCGAGGTTTCGACCGCCTCGCGGATAACCGCCACGCAGGCGGCGGCGATCTCCTCGGCGTCGTGCTCGACCCATCCGTCATGGGGATAGCTCTGGCGCAGAGGGCGTCCGGCTTCGGCCACCGCCCGGCCCTCGTGGTCGAACAGGATGGCCCGGGTGCTGGTCGTTCCCTGGTCCAGAGCCAGGATCAGTGCTCGCCCCATACGCGTTTCCTCTTTCACATCCCCGGATTCACCTGCGACAGAGCGCCGCTAGTCTCCAGGTTCCGTGGCTTGACCTGTTTAAGCATGTTTTCATCTGGGAACACCAAGGTAGCCACAGTTCCGTTTGGCGCCCGAGGAGGGTCGTGAGCCAAGCCGCACAGACCGCCGAGCTTCTTGCCCTGGCCCGCAGCCGCGAGCCGGAAGACCGCGAACGCCTGCTCGCCGGCATCGTCGACCTCTGCGAAACGGGCGAGGCCCAGGGCAAGCCGGCCGCGCCCGAAATCCAGGTCCTGCTCGATTCGATCTTCATGACCCTGGTGGTCGAGGCCGAGCGCGAGATTCGCCAGCGCCTGGCCGAGCGCCTGGCCGATGCGGCCTGGGCCCCGTCGGCCCTGGTCAACATCCTGGCCCTCGACGAGATCGAGATCGCCCGCCCGATCATCGCCCGCAGCCCGGTGCTGCAGGACCACGACCTGATCCGCCTGCTGGTCCAGGCGACGCTGGAACACCAGATCGAGGTCGCCCGCCGACCGGGCCTGCGCGCGCCGGTGGTCGAGGCCATTCTTTCCCAAAGCGAACCGGCCGTGCTGACCGCCCTGGCCGGCAACGCCAGCGCCGAGATCAACCAGGACGCCATGGGCCGCCTGGTGGCCCAGGCCAAGGAGGTCGTGGCCCTGCGCTCGCCCCTGGCTCGTCACCCGGGCCTGTCGCCCCTGCTGGCCGAGCAGCTCTATCTTTGGGTCGGGCGCGCCCTGCGCGAGGCCCTCACCGGCCGCTTCGACCTGGATCCGGCCAGGATGCAGGCCGCCGTCGACGAGGCCACCCACGCCGCCCATCTGGGCCTGCAGCCGTCCGCCCCCGCGGCGCTCGCCGTCGAGGACGAGGCCGATCGCGAGGAGATGGAGGCGGCGCTGGTCGAAAAGCTCGACGCCGCCGGCCAGTTGCGCCCGGGCTACCTGTTGCGGGTGCTGCGCGAAGGTCGTCTGCCGCTTTTCGTCTTCGCCATGGCCCGCCTTGGCCGTTTCGACGTGCGCCAGGTGCGCCGCGCCATCGACAGCAACCGTCCCGAACTGCTGGCCCTGGCCTGCTCGGCCGTCGGCATCGACCGCAGCGTCTTTCCGACCATCCTCGAGCACGTGCGCCAGCTGAACGGCGGACGCCCCGGCGGCGGCGCGGAGGCGGCCCGCAGGGCCAGCGGCGCCTTCGGCCCGTTCCGCCCCGACATCGCCGCCATGGCTTTCCGCCAGGCCGTCAGCGCCGCCTGACGGAGCCCGCGAGACCGCCGTTTGACAAGCAAGCGGCTATCCCGCCACTTGGGGCGGCATGTTCCAAGCCCAGCCGTACTCGACTCGCCTGACCTTCAAGGCCAGCGACCGCCCCGAAGCCCAGGAGGCCCGCGAGCGCCTGGCCGCCCGCTACGGCGACGCCGGTGACGACGCCCAGATCGTCGTCGCCTTGGGCGGCGACGGCTTCATGCTGGAAATGCTGCACGAGACGATCCTGAACCAGAAGCCGATCTACGGCATGAACCGCGGCTCGGTCGGCTTCCTGATGAACGAGTACAGCGAGGACGAACTGCTGGCGCGGATCAACGCCGCCGAACGCGCCGTCATCCACCCGCTCGCGATGGTCGCCATCGACTMGCGTCGTCGCCAGCACCGGGCGCTGGCGATCAACGAGGTCTCGATGCTGCGCCAGACCCGCCAGACGGCCAAGCTGCGCATCTCGATCGACGGCAAGGTGCGGATGAGCGAATTGGTCTGCGACGGCGCCCTGGTGGCCACGCCGGCGGGCTCGACGGCCTACAACCTGTCGGCCCACGGACCGATCATTCCCCTGGACGCCCGCGTGCTGGCCCTGACCCCGATCAGCGCCTTCCGCCCGCGTAGGTGGCGGGGCGCGCTTTTGCCGCAGAGCGCGAGGGTGACGTTCGAGGTCCTGGAATGCGATAAGAGACCCGTCAGCGCCGTGGCCGACAACTACGAGGTCCGCGACGTCGTCGAGGTGCATATCTCCGAGGACCGGGGTTCGACCCTGTCGATGTTGTTCGACGCGGGCCGCAGTCTTGAGGAGCGCGTACTGACAGAACAGTTCTCGGCCTAGCCGGGAACGTCGGAAACCCGACACGGGCCTGTGGAGTGAAACCTTCGTCTCACTCATTGTTAACGCCTGTCGTGTGACCGTTCCCTAAGTAACGCCGACGGGGAGGCGACCCGATGAACAAGCCCACCGCTGAGGTGATCCAGGTGCCGAACATGCTCAAGCTCAAGGTGGGCGGACGCGGCGGTATCGACATGGCCGCGATCGCCAAGGCCGAAGCCGCGCTCAAGAGCCTGTCGGGCAATTTCGCCCAATGGCTCAACGACGAGATCGTCAAGCTGGAAGCCGCCCGCCAGGGCGTGCGCGCCGACGGCCTCAACGCCCAGACCGTCGAAACCCTCTACCTGCGCGCCCACGACCTGAAGGGCCTGGGCGCCACCTACGAATTCCCGCTGATCACGCGCCTGGCCGCATCGCTGTGCAAGCTGATCGACGACCCGGCCACCCGCCTTTCGGCCCCGATGTTCCTGGTCGACGCCCATATCGACGCGATCAAGGCCTGCGTCCGCGACGACATCAAGACCGACGAGCACCCCGTGGGCCGCGCCCTGGCGCTGGAGCTGGAAGGCCGCGTGGCCGAGTACCTGGCCGGCTGACCGGTCGCGACCAGCATCGAAGACAAGAAAGCCGGGGCTCGCGCCCCGGCTTTCTTCGTTTACCCCCACTCCCGTCATTCCCGCCCTTGTGGCGGGAACCCCTCTATCAGCCGCAAAGGTAGTAGAGGCGGCGTGCTTGGCACGCCGCAGGCGCCTCACGTAAAAGCGGAACCAGGGCTTCCCGCCACAAGGGCGGGAATGACGGGAGGAAGAGAATTACTCGCCGATGCCGTTCAGGCGCTTGGCGGCCAGGACGGTGTTGGCCAGCAGGCAGGCGATGGTCATGGGGCCGACGCCGCCCGGCACCGGGGTGATGGCGCTGGCGACGGCCTTGACCTCTTCGAAGGCCACGTCGCCCACCAGGCGCGTCTTGCCGTCATCCTTGGGGATGCGGTTGATGCCGACGTCGATGACCACCGCGCCGGGCTTGACCCAGTCGGCCTTGACCATCTGCGGACGGCCGACGGCGGCCACGACGATATCGGCTTCGCGCACGACGGCCGGCAAGTCCTTGGTGCGCGAGTGCGCGATGGTGACGGTGCAGTCGGCGGCCAGCAGCAGTTGCGCCATCGGCTTGCCCATCAGGTTCGAGCGACCGATGACCACGGCGCGCTTGCCCGACAGATCGCCCAGCTGGTCGCGCAGCAGCATCATGCAGCCGGTCGGCGTGCAGGGCGTCAGCGCCGGCAGGCCGCTGGCCAGGCGCCCGGCGTTGGCCACGGTCAGGCCGTCGACGTCCTTGTCGGGCGAGATGGCGGCGACCACGGCGGCCTGGCTGATGTGGTCGGGCACCGGAAACTGCACCAAGACGCCGTGCACGACCGGATCGGAGTTCAGCCGCTCGACCAGGGCCAGCAGTTCGGCCTGGCTGGTCTCGGCCGGCAGGCGATGGGTCTCGGAGTGCATGCCCGCCTCGAGGGTCTGCTCGCCCTTGCTGCGCACATAGACCTGGCTGGCCGGATCCTCGCCCACCAGCACGACGGCCAGGCCGGGCGTCAGGCCGTGCTCGGCCTTCAGGGTCTCGACCTCGGCGGCGATGGTCTGGCGCAGGCGGGCGGCGAAGGCCTTCCCGTCGATGATGGCGGCGGCGTGGGTCATGGGGGCGCTCCTGTGCGCGCTCCCCTAACGTCTCGCCCGCTGGCGTGCAACGCCCAAACGGGCGCGAGGTTTGCGTCATAGCGCTGGCGTGAGCGTCGTTCTTTCGTGCTAGAGCCAGAACGATGGAATCCGCTTCCGCCGCGCTTCGCGCCGACGTCGTCCTGGTGGGCGGCGGACTGGCCAACAGCCTGGTCGCCCTGCGCCTCAAGGCGCTGCGTCCGGGCCTGCGCGTGCTGTTGCTGGAGCGCGAGGCGACCATCGGCGGCGAGCACACCTGGTGCCACTTCGAAACCGATGTCGACGCGGCCATCTGCGGCTGGCTGCGGCCGCTGATCGTGCATCGCTGGACCGGCTACGAGGTGCGCTTTCCCGCCCACAGCCGCCGCCTGCCCACGCCCTATCTGGCCATCACCTCGAAGCGCCTGCACGAGGTGGCGACCCGCGTCCTCGGCCCCGACGCCTGGACCGGCGTCGCCGTGGTCGACGTCAATCCGCACCAGGTGACGCTGGCCGACGGCCGCCGCATCGTCGCGGGCGCGGTGATCGACGGACGCGGCGCGCGGCGCAGCAAGCGCCTGGCGCTGGGCTGGCAGAAGTTCGTCGGCCAGGACCTGCGCCTGACAGCGCCCCACGGCCTTTCGGCGCCGATCATCATGGACGCCACAGTGCCGCAGACCGACGGCTACCGCTTCGTCTACGTCCTGCCGCTGGACACCCACCGCCTGCTGATCGAGGACACCCGCTACAGCGACGGGCCGGGCCTGGACCGCGCTTTGCTGGGCGCCGCCATCGCCGACTACGCGCGCGGCCAGGGCTGGACGATCGAGGCGGTCGAGCGCGAGGAGCACGGCGTGCTGCCCATCGCCCTTGGCGGCGACATCGACGCCTACTGGCAGGAAGCCCGGCCGCAGGTGGCCGAGGTCGGCCTGCGCGCCGCCCTCTTCCAGCCGACCACCGGCTATTCCCTGCCCGACGCCGCCCGGCTGGCCGACAAGATCGCCGCCCTGCCCCGCATCACCAGCGCCAGCGTCCGCGCCTGCGTCGAGGCCCATTCCAAGGCGACCTGGCGCAAGCGGCGCTTCCTGCGCCTGCTCAACCGCATGCTGTTCCGCGCCTGCGCGCCGGAAGAGCGCTATCGGGTGCTGGAGCGGTTCTACCGCTTGTCGGTCCCGCTGATCCAACGCTTCTATGCCGCGCGCCTGACTTGGCGCGACAAGGCCCGGGTGCTGATCGGCAAGCCGCCGGTGCCGATCCCGGCGGCCATGAAGTGCATAAGCGAGAGTTCCGTGTTCGGAGGACAAGACGCATGAACGCCCACGCCCCGGTCCCGCCCCGTCCCAAGGCGGCCGTCATCGGCGCCGGCTTCGGCGGCCTGTCGCTGGCGGTTCGCCTGCAGTCGCAGGGCTTCGACGTCACCCTCTTCGAGGGCCGCGAGAAGCCGGGCGGGCGGGCTTATGTCTGGGAGCAGGAAGGCTTCACCTTCGACGCCGGCCCCACGGTCGTGACCGATCCCGATTGCCTCAAGGAGCTGTTCGAGCTCTCGGGCAAACGCATCGAGGACTATGTCGACCTGCTGCCGGTCGATCCGTTCTACCGCCTGCTGTGGGAAGACGGCGACGTCTTCGACTACGTCAACGACCAGGAGGGCCTGGATCGCCAGATCGCCGCCCGCAACCCGGCCGATGTCGAGGGCTATCGCCGCTTCCACGACTATTCCGAGGAACTGTACCAGAAAGGCTATGTCGAGCTGGGCGCCGTGCCCTTCCTCGACTTCGGCAGCATGATCGCCGCCGCGCCGTCGCTGATGAAGCTGCAGGCCTGGCGCAGCGTCTATGACAAGGTCGCCGGCTTCGTGAAGGACGACCACGTCCGCCAGGCCCTGTCGTTCCACAGCCTGCTGGTCGGCGGCAGCCCGTTCGCCACCTCGTCGATCTACGCCCTGATCCACGCGCTGGAGCGTCGGGGCGGCGTGTGGTTCCCGCGCGGCGGCACCCACGCCCTGGTGCGGGCGCTGGCCAAGCTGTTCGAAGACCTGGGCGGCAAGCTGCGCCTCTCCCACCCCGTCGAGCGCATCGCGGTGCGCGAGGGCCGGGTGACGGGCGTGGTCACCAAGGAAGGGTTCGAGGCCTTCGACACCGTCGCCTCCAACGCCGACGTCATGCACACCTACCGCCACCTGCTGCGCGAGGAGCCGCGCGGCCAGAAGGTCGGCAAGGCGCTGGAGAGCAAGCGCTGGAGCCCGTCGCTGTTCGTGGTCTATTTCGGCCTCAAGACCCAGCACCCCGAGATCCGCCACCACACCATCTGCTTCGGTAATCGATACCGGGAGCTGATCGGCGAGATCTACGGCAAGAACGCCCTGGCCGAGGACTTCTCGCTGTACCTCCACCATCCGACCGCCAGCGATCCGGCCATGGCGCCGGAGGGCTGCTCGACCTTCTACGCCCTGTCGCCCGTGCCCAACCTGCAGACGGCCGACATCGACTGGTCTGTCGAGGGGCCCAAGTACCGCGACCGCATCCTGGCCTATCTGGAAAAGCACTACATCCCGGGCCTGACCGCCGACCTGGTCACCAGCCGCTTCATCACGCCCGGCGACTTCGTCACGGATCTCAACGCCTGGAAGGGCGCGGCCTTCTCGCTGGAGCCGATCCTGACCCAGAGCGCCTTCTTCCGCACCCACAACCGCGACGACGTGATCCCCAACCTCTATTTCGTCGGCGCCGGCACCCATCCGGGCGCGGGCATTCCGGGCGTGGTGGGCAGCGCCAAGGCGACGGCCGGCCTGATGATCGACGACTTCGCCACTCAGGCCCCGGTCGCCGAATGAGCGCGCTCGAAGCTCAGGACATCGAGGCCCAGAGCCGGGAAGCGATCCAGAAGGGCAGCAAGAGCTTTGCGGCCGCCGCGGCCCTGTTCGACGCCCAGACCCGCGCCGACGCCGAGATGCTGTATGCTTGGTGCCGGCACTGCGACGACGTCATCGACGGCCAGACCCTGGGTCACGGCATGAGCCCGGTGGCCGACGCGCCCGCGCGTCTCGCCGCGCTCTACGCCCAGACCCGCAGCGCCCTGGCGGGCGAGACGCCGACGGATCCCGTCTTCGCCGCCTTCCAGGCCGTGGCGCTGGGTCGCGGCATTCCCGAACGCTACGCCCTCGACCTGATCGACGGCTTCGCCATGGACGTCGAGGGCCGCACCTACGAGACGCTGGAAGACCTGCTGGCCTATTGCTGGGGCGTGGCGGGCGTCGTCGGCGCCATGATGGCCATCGTCATGGGCGTGCCGGCCTCGGACTTGGCCACCCTGCGCCGGGCCCAGGACCTGGGCCTGGGCTTCCAGCTGACCAACATCGCCCGCGACATCGTCGAGGACGCCCGCAACGGCCGGGTCTACGTGCCCCGCGCTTGGCTGGCGGACCTTTCCCTGCCGGTCGAGCAACTGACCGACCCCTCCCGCCGCGCCGACGTCGCCGCCCTGGCCCGTCGCCTGGTCGAGGCCGCCGAGCCCTACTACGCCTCGGCCCGCTGGGGCCTGCGCGACCTGCCCGTCCGCTCGGCCTGGGCCATCGCGGCGGCGCGCGGCGTCTACCGCCAGATCGGCCTGGACGTGGTCTCGGCCGGCCCTGCCGCCTGGGACGAGCGCGTAGTCGTCAGTGGAAGGATGAAGGCCTGGCGCGCCCTGGAAGGTGGGATCGTGGCCCTGCGGTCGGCGACCCTGGACCGGCTGGGCGCCGTGCCCGAGCGGCCGGCGATGTGGTCGCGGATCTAGGCTCTCTCCTCTCCGCTCGTCATTCCCGCCCTTGTGGCGGGAAACCCTGGGTCCGTTCGCGCGGGAATAGCCAGCGACGTGCTTAGCACGTCGCCCCATCCGGCCTTGCGGCTGATAGAGGGGTTCCCGCCACAAGGGCGGGAATGACGGGAGAATGGTTGGAACGGCGGGGAAAGAAGGAAGCCCCTACCGCTCCAACTCCCGGTCGGGGAACGACAGCTTCACCGCCAGGGCCACGAACAGCACCCAGCGGAAGTCGTTGTAGGCCACCGCGATGCTCTCGGTCAGCGCCACCAGGCTGTAGACGACCAGGAACGGAAAGGCGAGCAAGGCGCCCCGGTCGCGGAACACGGCGATCAGGGCCAGGGTCATGGTCTGGATGTAGAACAGGCCCCAGGCGGCCAGGCCGAACAGCCCCATGCCCAACCACTGCTCCAGCCACGAATTGTGCGCGTGCTGAGCCTGGAAGCCGGCGTTCTTGCTGATCCAGGCGAAGGGGCCCCAACCGCTCTTGTCGCCCCAGATGGCGTGATAGCCGAAGCCAAGCCACGGCCGCTCCTGGATCTCGACCAGGGCCGCGCTCCAGATCTTGGTGCGGCCCGTCAGGGTGGCGTCCTTGCCCAGGATCGCGAAGAACACGTCAGAGGCCAGCACCAGGAAGGCGACCAGCAGCACCACGCCCGTCACCGCCGTCCAGGTCGCCGCCGTGCCGGCCGCCGGACCGCGCCGGGCGATCAGGACAAAGCCCAGGGCCGCCACGCCCAGCATCAGCGACACCAGCGAGGTCTTCGAGGTCGACATCAGCACAAGGCCGACCGCCAGCGCGGCGAAGCCCAACCACAGCTTGGCCCGCTTGGGGTTCAGCAGAGCCGCGGCCGAGACGATGCAGAAGCCGAAGGCCATCATGCCGCCAAGGCCGTTCTTCTCGCGCCACAGGCCCCGCCAGGCGCCGGGGAACAGCTCGGTCATCACCCCGATGCGCGGCACGGCGATACAGACCACGTAGGAGGCGATGATCAGCACCGCGAAGGTGGCGGCGAACACCTCGGCAAGCTCCCGCCAGCGGAAACGCGCGGCCAGGGCCACGCCGCCCAGCGTCGTGCAAGTCACCGCAAAGGCGCGGCGCGTGGTGACGTCCGGCGCGATCGACCAGAAGGCCGACAGGCAGACGATGCCGATCAGGGCGAACAGGAACGGCTGGCGCACGCTGGCCCGGAGGCTGTTGCGCGGATCCAGCGCGATCAGGCCAAAGCCCGCCGCATAGGCCGGCAGGTAGGCGACGCGCAGGATGGCCGAGCCGGCCTCGTCGGCGTTCTCCCCCACCAGCGGCAGCTCCCAGCCGCCGCTGTAGAGCAGCAGCAGGAACACCGAGGCGGTGAAGATGGCGATCTGGGGAAACAGGAGCCTCGGCGGCGCGACGCTGACCGGTCCGCCATAGGACGAGGTCACGGCAGGATGGCCCGCAGGAAGCTCGGCGGCGTCACCGAGGCCTGGTTGAAGAACACGCCGGCGCAGCGTCCGCCGGCCGAGGCCAGCGCGTCGCGCAGCAGGCCCGGCGGCCGCACGTCGGCCTCCTGGGCGCTGACCACCAGGATGGTCTGGTCCATGTGCTGGGCGATGGTCAGGGCCGCCTGCGAGGTGTCGGCCGACGGGCAATCGACGACGATGATCTCGGCGTGGCGGCGCAGGGCGGCCCAGTACTCCACCCCCGGCAGGATGTGGGCCTTCTGGCGGCCGCGCAGGGCTTCGCGCTTGAAACGGGTGACCCAGAAGCGCGGACCGCCGACGCTGTGGGCGGCGATGTACTTGGAGTCCGGCCACACCCCGCCGTCGGGCCGGGGCGCGGGCGGCTGCACCGTGAAGAACATCGAGCCGTCGGGGCTGGCCGCCGCGCCCGAGCCCAACGGGCCGTAGCGTTCGGGGTCGGCGGCGATGGCCTGGTATTGCGGCGAGGTGGTCAGGTCGAGATCGATCAGCCAGGTCCGGCGGCCGGCGCGCTTGGACGCGAAACGGGCGAACTCGCGGGCGGCCGTCGAGGTCCCCTCCCCGCGCCGCGCCGACACGAACTGGACGACGTGCGCACGGCCGGCCGCGGGGGCGCCGAGCGACCCCCACAGTTCCGCCATTTCCACGTTCAAATCCACCATTCGCCCGAATCGCCGCGCGTTGAAGACCGTTGAAACTAATGCCTAACCATGTTCGCGCGAAAGGCGACCAAATCGCCCACTCGGACCTTAGGCCGCGCGCTTGACGCCGGCGGTCGCCAGGACCGGCAGGCCAAGGGTGCGCGAGGCCGAGGCCGGCGTCTGCAGGCCCGGGCGCAGCAGCATCCGAACCAGGCCCGCGCAGGCGGCGGTGAAGGCGGCGAACAGCAGGGCCAGCACCATCACCGGCTTCTGCAGGCTCTTGCCCTGCGACGGCGCGACGGCGCGCTGGACGATGCGGATGTTGTCGCTGCTCTCGGCCGACATCTGCCGCTGGGCCTCGTCCTGCTGTTCCTTGACCGTGAAGTCGCGGACGTTGGCCGACAGCACGTCGCGGTCGCGGGTCAGCTGGTTGAATTGCGGTTCCAGCTGCGAGAGGCGCAGCAGGCGCTCGTTCACTTCCTGCACCTGCATGGCGTAGGCGCCTTGCGACTGGCGCAGGGCCGCGACCTCGGCGGTCAGGTCGTTGCGGGTCGACTGCAGGGTCTGCCAGATCGGGTTGGGACCGCTGCGGCGCGCGCCCTCGCCATTGGTGCGACCACTGGCCACGCCCTGCTCCAGCTGGGCGATCTGGGCGTCGATGTCGCGCACGGGCTGGGCGTTCGGCAGGTAGCGGGCCAAGAGGCCCTCGCGGTCGAGCTTCAGCTGCGCCAGCTTGCTCGAAGCCGACATGTCCTGGTCGCGATAGAGCACGGCTTCCGACGGCGTGCGGGCCAGTTCGGCCTGCACGGCGGCCAGGCGCCCTTGGCGGTCCTGCAGCTGGGCGTCGATCGAGTACTTCTGGGCCTCGACCTGGGCCTGCAGCTGGGTCAGGGCCGTCTTCTGGGCGGTGAAGTCGCCGATGTCGTTGGTCTGCAGGAAGGCCTGATAGGCGGTGTCGGTCTCGGCCAGCCGCTGCTCGAAGGTGTCGCGCTGGCGGGCCAGCACCTTGTCGTCGTCGTTGATCAGCAGGCTGCGGCGATAGATCAGGTACTCTTCCAGCAGCGTGTTCAGCACCTTCTCGGCCGTTTCCGGGTCCTGGTGCTGGAACGACAGGCGGATGATCGAGTTGTCGGGCGCGGTCTCGATCTTCAGGCTGCGGCCGACGCTGTCGCGCCCCTGGGCGATCATCTTGCGCTTCTGCTCGGGATTGGCCGAGGCGTACTTGGCCGCGGCGTCCGGGAACACGGTGGCGAAGCCCAGCTTGCGGATCACTCGCTCGCGCAACTCGCCGCTGCCCAGGATCTCGCTTTCCGACTGGATCACCTGGTCGACGTCGGGCACCGCGCCGCGGGCGGCGTCGCCGGCGCGCGGCTCGTAGACGTACTCCTGGCCCAGGCGCACGAAGAGGCTGGAATTGGCGGTGTAGGTCTTCTTCAGCGTGTAGGCGAAGGCCGCGCCCAGGAACAGGATCACCAGGAACACGCCCAGCATCAGCCAGCGCTCACGCCACAGCAGCGTGATGAAATCGGTCGGCGCATAGCGGGCTCGCGCCGCCCAGTCGCGTCGCGACGGCGGGTCGTGCGGCACGCTGGTCCAGGCGCTCGTCGACATGCGAATCCAATGGGTCCAAATTTCCACATGACCCTGGGACTTCCGGGCTTAAGGTTTGGTTACCTATGTTTGGTAAGAACCGTCGCATGGATCGGCGCAACGCTCTCTCCACCGCCCTGGCCCTGGCGCTCGCGAGCGCCAGCCTATCGGCCTGCGGCCACGTCGACGGCGAGCCGCTGACGCCCGCCCCGCGGCCCACCGGCCAGTTCCCAAACATCGGCTACGCCGACTGGAGCGAGAGCGAGCCCGCCTACCGGTTCTATCCGGGCGACGAGCTGGAAGTGACCGTACCTTCGGCCACGGAGCTTAATAAGTCGGTGGTGGTGCAGCCCGACGGCCGCGTCGCTTTGCCGCTGGTCGGACCGGTCATGGCCGCCGACCGCACGATCGAGGAATTGGAAGCCTCGCTGACCCAGGCCTACGGCCAGCAGCTGCTGCGTCCGCAGGTGCAGGTGGCGGTCAAGGCGACGGCGCCGCTGAAGGTGTTCGTCGGCGGCGAGGTCGGCAATCCCGGCGTCTACGACATGGCCGGCGACGGCGACGCCCTGCGGGCCGTGATCCAGGCCGGCGGGTTCAAGAGCTCGTCCAAGCGCAGCCAGGTGATCATCATCCGGCGCGGCCCCGACGGACGGGCCATGATGCGCACGGCGGATCTTCTGAAGGGTCTGACCGACCCGCGCGGCGCGGACCTGGTGCCGCTTCGCCGCTTCGACATCGTCTACGTGCCGCGCAGCGGGGCGGCGGAGACGGGCCTGTTCATGCAGCAGTACTTCCGGGACCTGCTGCCGATCAGCTTCAGCTACGCCATCAACGGCTTCAGCAACTGACCTTGAAAGTCACGGCCGGATCCAGAGAGCGTCCGGCCCGAGAGTAGAAACGGCTGAACCGTGGTTCAGCCGTGAGCCAGCCATTGGCGCGCCTGGCGCTGGGCTTCGGCGACGTCTTCGCTGGCCATCTCTTGCGACAGTTCCTTGCGATAGACCTTGGCCTCGACCGAACCGCGCATGGCGGCCAGGTTGAACAGCATGTGGGCCGATACATAGTCCAGCGGCGCGCCGCCCTGGCCGGTCGAATACAGCATGCCCATGCGGAACAGCTCGTCGCCGGTCGATTCAGCGGTCGGCAGCGGCAGGCCCATCACGACGGCGGGCGGTTCGATGCTCATCATCATCACTTCAGTTCCCCAGTCCTTCCGGCTGATCCCCAGTGGTCCAGCTCGGCCATGAACACAGAGAAAACCTTGCTCGCTGAACATATAGTTAAGCGCACAGAGATCATGAATCGAGGCGCGACAACACGCCTCGATCATTGAAGTAACACCCGATAAACACGGGTATACGGGTGGTTAACGCGCCCGCTGGCCGAACAGAACCTTGCGCGCCTCTTCGGCAGCTTTTCCAGACGCTTGCAGGCCGCCGGAACGCAGTTCCGCGCCGAGCTTGAAGCCCTTCTGCACGGCCTCGCGCGCATTCAGTCGCTCGAACCACGCCTTGATGTTCGGAAACTCCTCGATCTGGATTCCCTGGTTCTTCCACGGCACGACCCAAGGCCAGATGGCGAAGTCGGCGATGGACAATTGGCCGCAGACGAAATCCCTGCCCGCCAGCTGCTTGTTCAGCACGCCGTACAGGCGGTGGGTCTCGTTGGTGTAGCGGATCGCGCCGTAGGCCAGCTGGCGCTGATCGGCGATGATCGCCCCGGCATACTGGCGGAAGTGGTGGGTCTGGCCGGCCATCGGGCCAAGGCCGCCCATCTGCCACATCACCCACTGGTCGATGTTCACCCGGTCGCGCTCGCCCTGACCGTAGAACTGGCCGGTCTTGCGGGCCAGGTACTGCAGGATGGCGCCGGACTCGAAGACCGAGATCGGCTGGCCGTCCGGACCGTCCGGATCGACGATGGCCGGCATGCGGTTGTTGGGGCTGATGGCCAGGAATTCCGGCTTGAACTGCTCGCCCGCGCCGATGTTCACCGGAACCATCTCGTAGGGCAGGCCCATCTCCTCCAGCGCGATGGAGATCTTCCAGCCGTTGGGCGTGGGCCAATAGTGCAGCTCGATGGGGCTGGTCATGCACGCGACTCCCTGATGTCGGTCTTGATGACGCAGAACATGGCCACGCCCGCGCGCGACGCCAACACCCATCCTGACATGACCGTTCAGCGACGGTTCAGGCGCCGGGGATCAATCTTGTTTCCAAGGTCGAGGGACTAGGCCGCCGCCAGGCGACCGCTGACCACAAGGAGACGTCAGTATGAAACGTCTGTTGCTCACCATCGCCGCCGTGGCCTCGGTCGCCGGCCCGATGGCCGCCGTGGCCACCGAGGCCTCGGCCCAGGGCCGCGGCCACCACGAGGACCGCTGGGACCGTCGTGACGACCGCCGCGGCGACCGCTGGGATCGCCGCGATGACCGCCGTGACGGCCGTTGGGATCGTCGCGATGACCGCCGCGACAACCGCCACGGCCGCTGGGACGACCGCCGCTACAACGGCTACTACTATCGTGACCGCTGGCACTACGGCGCTCCGCCGGCCCACTATTACGGCCGTCCGGACTATCGCCCGGGCTACAACGCCTGGCGTCGCGGCGGCTACCTGCCGCCCTACTATCGCGGCGGCGGCTACGTCGTGCACGACTACGGCCGCTACCACCTGCGTCACCCGCCCCGCGGCTACTACTGGTACCGCGCCGGCAACGACTACGTGCTGGCCGCCATCGCCACGGGCCTGATCTTCGAGATCATCAACAACTAGATCGTCGGCATTTCGCCGATATCTGAAAAGTCTTGCGGCGCCCCGGGAACACCACCTGGGGCGCCGTTTTTGCGCCACGCTCGCCGCGCGTGCGCCATGCATCGGGCCGCAAAGCCCGATTGTCGGGTCATTTCGGCCGCAAGCCGCCGCCAGCGTGAGCCTCGCGTCACAGTCCGACGCAGCAGACACGAAGGCGCTTACCGATGAAGAGCTTGCGCATCTCCGCCGCCGTCCTCGCCCTCGCCGCCGCCGGCTACGCCGGTTCGGCCCTGGCCCAGCAGGCCCCGGCCGATCCCTCCGCCCAGACCACTCCGCCTTCGTCCAGCAGCAGCTGGGGCTCTTCGACCACGACGACCGATCCGTCGGCCTCGACCACCGCCCCGGCGACCACTGACAGCACGACGCCCCAGGCCGACAGCGCGGCGAGCGCTGGCGAGCCGACCTCGGCCACGGCCCCCGGCGAAACCTCGACCACCACCGCCCCGGCCGCCGAGGACGCCGCCAAGCCCGAGAAGAAGTCCAAGAAGCACAAGAAGCACACGGGCGATCCGGCCGCTTCGTCGTCCGCTCAGGACCCGACCACGCCGCAATAGGCGCGTCCCAGTTCGTGTCCCCTCCGAAAAGAGAAGGGCCCGCCGCTTTCGCGACGGGCCCTTTTCACTCCTCCCCCGTAGCGGAGCGTGCGGGGGAGGTGGCGCGGTGCGGATACGCGCCGTGACGGAGGGGGCGACGGCCGGCACTGAGCCCAGTCTCGCCCCCTCCACCGCTTCGCGGTCCCCCTCCCCCGTTTCACGGGGGAGGAACTCCGATCAGAGACCCAGCTTGGCCTTCAGCAGGTCGTTGACCGCGCCCGGGTTGGCCTTGCCGCCGGTGGCCTTCATGACCTGGCCGACGAACCAGCCGATGGCCTGGGGCTTTTCCTTCACGGCCGCGGCCTTGTCGGGGTTGGCGCCGATCAGCTCGTCGATCGCCGCCTCGATGGCGCCGGTGTCGTTGATCTGGACCAGGCCCCGCTTCTCGACGATCTGCGCGGGACGGCCTTCGCCGGCCCACATGTGCTCGAACACTTCCTTGGCGATTTTCGACGAGATCGTGCCGTTCTCGATCAGCTCGACCAGCTGGGCGATGTCCGACGAGGGCAGCGGCGAGTCCGGGAAGGCCGTGCCGGCGGCCGACAGCTTGGCCAGCAGTTCGTTGGTCACCCAGTTGGCCACCAGCTTGGCGTCACGACCTTTCGCGGCGGCCTCGAAATAGTCGGCGCGCTCGGCGTCGATGATCAACACGCCGGCGTCGTAGGCCGAGAGGCCGTACTCGCTCTGCAGGCGCGCCTTCTTGGCGTCCGGCAGTTCCGGCAGGGTCGTCTCGATCTCCTTCACCCAGGCCGGGTCCAGCACCAGCGGCAGCAGGTCCGGATCGGGGAAATAGCGGTAGTCGTGCGCTTCTTCCTTCGAACGCATCGAGCGGGTCTCACCCTTGTTCGGGTCGAACAGGCGGGTTTCCTGGTCGATCGTGCCGCCGTCTTCCAGGATCTCGATCTGGCGACGGGCCTCGTACTCGATGGCCTGCTGGATGTAGCGATACGAGTTGACGTTCTTGATCTCGCAGCGCGTGCCCAGGTGCTTGAAGCTGCCGGTCTCGCGGAACTTCTCATAGTCGCCCGGACGGCAGACCGACACGTTGACGTCGGCGCGAAGGTTGCCCTTCTCCATGTCGCCGTCGCAGGTGCCCAGATAGACGAGGATCGTCCGCAGCTTCTTCACATAGGCCGCGGCCTCTTCCGAGGTGCGCATGTCGGGCTTGGAGACGATCTCCATCAGCGCCGTGCCCGCGCGGTTCAGGTCCACGTAGGTGGCGTTCGGATCCTGGTCGTGCAGCGACTTGCCGGCGTCCTGCTCCAGGTGCAGGCGCTCGATGCGCACGTCGAAGGTCGTGCCGTCGTCGCGCTCGACCACCACCACGCCCTCGCCGACGATCGGCTGGTCGAACTGGCTGATCTGATAGCCCTGCGGCAGGTCGGGATAGAAGTAGTTCTTGCGGTCGAAGCGGCTCTTCAGATTGATCTGCGCCTTCAGGCCCAGGCCCGTCTTCACCGCCTGCTCGACGCAGAAGCGGTTCAGCACCGGCAGCATGCCCGGCATGGCCGCGTCGACGAGGCTGACCTGCTCGTTGGGACCGGCGCCGAAGCCGACGGCAGCGCCCGAGAACAGCTTGGACTTGCTGGCCACCTGGGCGTGAACCTCGAGGCCCAGCACCATTTCCCAGTCGCCGGTGCGACCCTTGATCGTCTTGGAAGCAGCTTCGGTCATGTCTCTTGTCCTCCCTCCGTCGCCGGAAGGCCGGTTAGCGCGGGCGGCGAAGCAGAGGCCTCGCCGTTTCAGGGTTCCTCATGCACCGTGGGGGTTGCTGGGGCAAGGCTGGCGGGGTGGTTTGTTGAGGTGGGGATCACTCCCCCGCTTCGCCAAATACCGTCGCCGACACTCGATCCACGACATGGCTCTTGAGCGCGCCGACTTGGCACTCGTCGACTGCCCCTTAGCGCCTCAACTGTGCGCCACGTCCCCGGCGAAGCTGCGAGGCCTACTTGACAGGAATCACAAATTTGGAACATTTCAAGAACAATCATGATCGCCGGATAGCAGAGCGTTGCGGATGTTGGGCAGGCGCTATCTGGCAGATGAGAGGCTTCGCTTGCCCTCCCCGCCACGATCGGCGTTCTATTGCCGTCAAACCGCCACAGCGTCATGGCGGGCTGACATGGGATGATCACATATGCCACGATCGGCTATAGCGCCGACCAAAGATCTGAACTCGAATCGAGCTATCGTTTTGATATGCTGACTTACCGTCGCACCAGTGTCTTGGACTCGCCAGCGCAGACCCTGGTCAACACCGTCAATTGTGTCGGTGTGATGGGTAAGGGAATTGCCAAGGCGTTCAAGGATCGCTACCCAGCGATGTTTATTGCCTACAAGCGCATCTGCGATCAAAACCTGCTACAGCCCGGCAAGCTTTGGCTTTGGCAAGGGCCCGATCATTCGGTGCTCAACTTCCCGACTAAGATGCACTGGCGCGCGCCGTCCCAGATCGAATGGATCGACATGGGACTGCAAAAATTCGTTGCCTCCTACGAGAGCCGCGGCATCAGCTCGATCTCTTTTCCGCGTCTAGGCTGCGGCAACGGAGGTCTCGATTGGAACGAGGTTCGCCCATTGATGGAGCGCTACCTTGAGCCGCTTCCGATCGACATTTACATCCATGACTATGAGCAGCCCATAGGCTTGCCAGAACACCTTGAAGACGTGGCCCGCCGGGTCGGCGCTCCGCCGCAGCCATTGCTAGTCTTCGAGGATTTCCTGGCGCAGATCGGGCAAGTGATCGACGTGGCGGACGGTCACTTTCAGGACCTGTCAACAGGCCAGCCGTTTACGGCGAGCCTCGACGACAACGCGCTGCATCTGCGCGCGGAGTCCATCAGTGCGGCGCTGGAACTCGACGACCTGCGCGGCGTGTGGCTTAGTCTATTATCGGGGTTGGTAACCACGCGAGAGGCTGGCTGGTCGGACATGCACAGCGGCCCAATGGTCTTGTCGCTGATCAGCCTACTGCCCCAGGTGAGGGCTCTAGAAATTCATCGCAGCCGCCGAGCGGACGCCGAGATCGCCCTGGAGCTGAAGCGCCTGCCGACCACCACCGTGTCGCCCCCGCGCGGCGAGCAGCAGGAAATGTCATGGGCCTGAGCGTCGCGGCTGCGGATGCTCATATCGCCCGGTGGACCGAGGAGCTTCGTAAGCCCTACTATCCCCATAGGGTTCACTGGCCGTCCCTGTTGTTTCACCACGCTCCTGTCGAAAACGCCGTACGCATCATAACCACCGGTCAACTGTGCTCGCGTCGTGACACCGAAGCAGCGCGCCCGCGCGACGTCGCCGGTGCGGGCGTAATTGATCATCGCCTGCGTGCGCATGAGTTTACGAGGCTTTATTTTCGACCGCGCACGCCCACCCAGTTTCACATTGAGGGCATTCGACGGCCGACGGATTGCCAGTTTGGCCCGTCCGCGCACGCGCCCATCCTGGTCATGTTCGCGCTCGACGCCCGTTCGATCCTAACCATGCCATCGACGCGGTTTTCCGACATCAATATGCAGCGCGACACCGCTCGCGACGGCGACACGGATGAGTTCTTTGCCACCATCGACTTCTCGAAGGTTTATCACGAAGGTGGCTTTGGCGGCGATGCGTCGATCGCGCATCACCGGGCCGCCGAAACCCTGTGTCACTCCCCCCTCCCCCTGGCCGCGCATCTCAAGTGGATCGTCTGCCGCTCAGACGCCGAACGCGAAACCCTGATCCATCTTGCGGGGCCGGCGGGACGAGCGCTGCGCCCTAAAATCGTCACGTCCGACGACGGTAAGGTCTTCGAAAAGCGTTTCGCCTTCGTCGAGCGGGTTCACGGCTCACCCGAAGGGATCACCTTCCAGCTAAATCCCCGGTACGATTGGTCGCCGCTGTCCGTGCGGGTCGAGGTTCGCGATAGTCAAGCCCAACTGGTGTTCGACGAAACCTACGGCCAGTTGCCAGCGCGCCCCGCCAATGGTGGTCCATGGATCGCTAAGGTCTCCCTGAAAGATGGCATTCACAGCGTCCAAATCCATATCGATGGCCATATCGGCTATCAAAACCTGATCTATGTGGGCGAAGCGCTATTCTAACCTAGCCTAGCCGCTCTAACGGCCGAGCCGAGACTCAGTGATCGAACTGGCGCTTCCAAACCCTACGGAGAGCTATGAGCCAAGACCAGCCGCAGCCGCCTTCCTCGTCTCGCCTCATGACAGCGAAAAATTGCTATGCGCGAATATGGAAGCTGTCCCTTCAAGTAAATCAATGAAGCGACCGCCCGAAGTCGCCAGCCTCCCCCTCAAGTCCCCCGAGGCTTCGCCCGCGTCGTCGGCGCTGCGCTGGCCGGGTCGTCCGGCCAGACGTGCCGGGGATAGCGCCCCTTCATCTCTACCTTCACCTCGCGCCAGGAGCCCTTCCAGAAGCCCGGCAGGTCCTTGGTGATCTGGATCGGGCGGTGGGCGGGCGACAGGAGGGCCAGGGTCAGGGGGACCTTGCCGTGGGCCACCGACGGGTGCTCGGCCAGGCCGTAGAGCTCGCCCACCCGCACCTCGACGCGGGGACCGCCTTCCGCGCCATAGTCGATGGCGAAGGTCGAGCCGGTGGGGGCGGTGAAGCGCGCCGGGGCCTGGGTCTCGATGCGGCTCTGCATGTCCCACGGGATCAGGGTCTTGATCGCCGCCTCCAGCGTGGCCTCGTCGATGCTGGCCAGCGACGAGCGGCCGGCCAGCAGCGGCTCCAGCCATTCGTCCAGCCGCGCGACCAGGGCCGCCTCCGACAGGTCCGGCCAGGCGTCACCGTCGTGCGCCCGCAGGAAGGCCACGCGGTCGAGCAGCCCCCTGCCCCGCTCGCCCAGCTTCAGGGCTGAAAGACCTTCGCTGCGCACCTGGTCGGCCAGGGCCCCGGCGATCAGGGCCGGGTCGGGCTTTTCGATGATCTTCTCGTCGATGACGAGCTTGCCCAGGCGCAGCAGGCGCTTGGCGCGCAGCTTGCCGCCGCCGCTGGTCTCCAGCCGGTCTTCGGCCACCAGGCGATCGGCGAAGGCGGCGCGCAGGGCTTCCTCGTCCAGCGGCGCGGCCAGCAGGATGCGGTCGCGGGCGTCGCCCCCGCCCAGTTCGCCCACGGCCAGCCAGGTCTCGCGGGCCAGGGCGTCGGTCGGCTCCAGATAGACGCCGCGGCCGCTGGCCAGCTGGTACTCGCCGGGCTTGCCGCGGGCGCGGGCCACCCGCTCGGGATAGGCCTCGGCCAGCAGCAGGGCGTCGTCCAGGGGCGCAGCGCCGCTGGGCTTTCCCGCCTGCCGCGACCAGCGCTCGGCGAGCGCCCGGGCGTCGCGGGCGCGCGGGGTGCGGTCACGGCCGAAGCCCTCAAGACGGCCGCGCAGATCAACGCCCCGACCGCCCAGCCCCTGCTCACTGAGCACGGCGGCGATCTCGGCGGCGCGGTGGGCCTGGCCCGAGGCGGCGGCGCGGGCGACCATGTGGGCCAGACGCGGGGCCAGCGGCATGTTCGACAGCGCCTTGCCGTGCGGCGTCAGCCCGCCATTGGCGTCCAGCGCCTGCAGCCGGCCCAGCAGCGACCGGGCCTCGGTGAAGGCCGCGCGCGGCGGCGGGTCGAGGAAGGCCAGCCCCTCCGCGTCCTTGGCGCCCCAGCGGGCGAGGTCGAGGGCAAGGCGCGACAGGTCGGCCTCCAGGATCTCGGGCCGGGCGAAGGCGGGCAGCGAGCGGGTCTCCGGCTCGTCCCACAGGCGGTAGCAGACGCCGGGCTCGGTGCGACCGGCCCGGCCTCGGCGCTGGTCGGCGGCGGCGCGGGCCACCCGCACCGTCTCCAGCCGGGTCAGGCCGCTGGACGGGTCGAAGCGCGGCACGCGCGAGAGGCCCGCGTCGATGACGACGCGCACGCCCTCGATGGTCAGACTGGTCTCGGCGATCGAGGTGGCCAGCACCACCTTGCGGCGGCCGGCGGGCGCGGGCTGCACCGCGCGGTCCTGCTCGGCCGGCTCCAGCGCGCCATACAGAGGCGCAAGATCTACGTCCGGGCGGCGCAGGCGCTCGGCCAACCAGCTTTCGGCACGACGGATCTCGCCCTGCCCCGGCAGGAAGACGAGAATGGAGCCGCTTTCCTCGGCCAGGGCCCGCTCGACGGCGCGGCCGACGCGTTCCTCAAGGCGCTGGCGGTCGTCGCGACCCAGATAGCGGGTCTCGACCGGGAACATCCGGCCCTCGCTCTCGACGACCGGCGCGTCGGCCAAGAGGGCCGAGACGCGGGCGCCGTCCAGGGTGGCCGACATCACCAGGATCTTCAGGTCGTCGCGCAGCAGGCCTTGAGAATCGCGGGCCAGGGCCAGGCCGAGGTCAGCGTCGAGGCTGCGCTCGTGGAACTCGTCGAAGATCACGCAGGCCACGCCGTCCAGGCCCGGATCGTCGAGAATCATCCGTGTGAAGACGCCCTCGGTGACCACCTCGACGCGGGTTCTGGCCGACACCTTCGACTGCAGCCGCACGCGAAAACCCACGGTCTCGCCGACCGCCTCGCCCAGGGTCTGGGCCATGCGCGACGCGGCCGCCCGAGCGGCCAGCCGGCGGGGCTCCAGCATGACGATCTTGCCGTCGCCGACCCACGCTTCCTCCAGCAGGGCCAAGGGAACGGCCGTGGTCTTGCCCGCGCCGGGCGGGGCCACGAGAACGGCGGTCTCGCGGTCGGACAAGGCGCCTTTGAGCGCGGGAATGGCCTGAAAAATGGGCAGCATCGCGCCGGCTTTAGCTGGGCTGGGGATCAACGCCAAGCAGGACTGGACTAGCCTCCCCGGCGGAGAACATTTACGCGCTTCGGCGGCGCGGCCTTGACCCCATGCTCATAAACGGGTCACCGTCCGCAAAATTTTCCAAAGGCGACCCCCGGGGGGGAGTCTTGCCTATCCAGGAGGAACTATGTGGCGCGTTAAATCGCTTGATGCGATCCTTGCGACGGCTGAGAAAAAATCCCTTCATCGCTCGCTCGGACCGGTCCAGCTGACGCTGCTGGGGGTTGGCGCCATCATCGGCACGGGGATCTTCGTCCTGACCGCCGCGGCCGCCCAGAAGGCCGGCCCGGGCATGATGTGGAGCTTCGTGATCGCCGGCGCCGTCTGCGCCATCGCCGCGCTCTGCTACTCCGAACTGGCCTCGATGGTCCCGGTCTCGGGCTCGGCCTACACCTATTCCTACGCCGTGATGGGCGAGCCGCTGGCCTGGATGGTCGGCTGGGCCCTGATCCTCGAATACGCCGTGGCCGCCAGCGCCGTGTCGGCCGGCTGGTCGGGCTACTTCCTCGGCCTGATCGAGAACGCGCTGGGCTTCCAGTGGCCCGCCCTGTTCAAGGCCGGTCCGGCCTGGTCGATGAACGGCTTCATCCCGGTCGCCGACTTCAGCGCCGGCATCGTCAACGTCCCGGCCATCATCGTGGCCCTGTCGGTCACCGCCCTGCTGGTCGTCGGCACCACCGAAAGCGCCCGCGTCAACGCGGTGCTCGTGGCCATCAAGGTCACCGCCCTGACGGCCTTCATCGTGCTGACCATCCCGGTCCTGAAGAGCGGCAACTTCTCGCCCTTCGCCCCCAACGGCTGGTTCGGTCCGGAAGGCACCAGCGGCATGGGCATCGTCGGCGCCGCCGCCTCGATCTTCTTCGCCTATGTCGGCTTCGACGCCGTGTCGACCGCCGCCGAAGAGACCAAGAACCCGCAGCGCAACGTGCCGATCGGCCTGATCGGCAGCCTGGCGCTGTGCACCATCTTCTACCTGCTGGTCGCCGCCGGCGCGATCGGCGCCATCGGCGCCCAGCCGGTGTTCGGCGCCGACGGCTCGGCCGTCCAGCCCGGCTCGGCCGCCTTCCAGGCCGCCTGCTCGCTGGCCGACAACAGCGGCCGCCTGGTCTGCTCGAACGAAGCCCTCGCCCACGTCCTGCGCGAGATCAACTGGCCGGTGGTCGGCAACGCCCTGGGCCTGGCCGCCAACCTGGCCCTGCCCTCGGTCATCCTGATGATGATCTACGGCCAGACCCGCATCTTCTTCGTCATGGCCCGCGACGGCCTGCTGCCCGAGAAGCTCGCCACCATCCACCCGAAGTTCAAGACGCCCTACATCGTGACCATCGTCACGGGCATCTTCGTCGCCATCGCCGCCGCCTTCTTCCCGGTGGGCCAGCTGGCCGACATCTCGAACTCGGGCACCCTGTTCGCCTTCTTCATGGTGGCGATCGCGGTGATGGTGCTGCGCGTGAAGGATCCGAACCGTCCGCGTCCGTTCAAGACCCCGCTGGTGTGGGTGGTCGGTCCGCTGGCCATGGTCGGCTGCGCGGCCCTCTACTTCAACCTGCCGGCCGAAGCCATGCTTGTGCTGCCGATCTGGGGCGCCATCGGCCTCGTGATCTACCTGGCCTACGGCATCCGCAAGAGCCACCTGGCCCGCGGCCTGGTCGAGGTTCCGGAACTGGCGGCCGACGCGCCGGCCGGCCCCGTGCCGCCGATGCCGGGTGCCCCGGCCCCGGGTTCGCCCGAGGAACGGTCTTGATCTTGGGGACCTAGTCTCTCTAGTTCAGGCGGGCGGGAACTTCGGTTCCCGCCCGTTTTCGTTTGGAGCCGACACCTTGACCTCCCAGTCGCCCATCAGCGCCGTCATCGCCCCGGTCACGCCGCTGCAGCAGAACTGCACGATCGTCTGGTGCTCCAAGACCAGGAAGGCCGCGATCATCGATCCGGGCGGCGAGGTCGACCGCCTGCTGCGCGCGCTGAACGACCAGGGCCTGACCCTGGAGAAGATCTGGATCACCCACGGCCACATGGACCACGCCGGCGGCGCGGCCGAGCTGAAGGCCAAGACCGGCGTTCCGATCGAGGGCCCGCACAAGGACGACCAGTTCTGGATCGACCGCATCCAGGAAAGCGGCGAGATGTACGGCATGCCCGAGGCCCGCATCTTCGTGCCCGACCGCTGGCTGGAGGACGGCGACGTCGTCACCCTGGGCGAGACGGAGTTCGAGGTTCTGCATTGCCCCGGCCACACGCCGGGCCATGTGGTGTTCTTCCATCGCGAGACGAAATTCGCCCAGGTCGGCGACGTGCTGTTCCAGGGCTCGATCGGCCGGACGGACTTCCCGCGCGGCAACCACCAGGACCTGATCGACGCTATCACCGGCAAGCTGTGGCCGCTGGGCGACGACGTCCGCTTCGTACCCGGGCACGGACCGATGTCGAGCTTCGGCGCTGAGCGCCGCACCAATCCCTTCGTCGGCGACCGCGCGGTCGCGGCCATGAAGGGCCCCGGCTACACGGCTCCGGTGAACCGCTCGCCGGGGTAAGCCGTCCCTACTGACGCGGCGGCGGGCCGCCGGGCGGGCCCGGGCGGAACTCGTCGCTCGTCAACTTGCCGTCGCCGTTCTTGTCGGCGGCCGCGAACTGCGCGCGGCTCGAGGCCAGGGCCTCGTCCTTGCTGACCTTGCCGTCCTTGTCGGCGTCCTGGCCCGCCAGCGCGGTGAGCATCCGGCTCGGGCCGCCACCGCCGCCGCCGCCCATCTGGGCGAAGCGCTGCCGGATCGCCTCGATCTCGGCCGCGTCGATGAAGCCGTCCTTGTTGGCGTCCAGGCGCTCGAAACGCTGCAGGGCTGAGGCCTCGTACTCGGCGGCGGTGATCACGCCGTCGCCGTCGGCGTCGGGGCTGCGCATGCCTCCCCCCGGCTGGGCGTGGGCGGCGCTCGCCGCCAACAGCGACAATCCGAGGACGGTGGAAACGAGTCGGTTCATGAAGACGCTCCGTGGCGATTTGACGCTAGACGGCCACGATCAGGTTGCGCGCCTGTTGCAAGCGTGAAATCTGACGGTGACAGGGGCATGAAAGGACCATCGGCATGGAGACCTCCCCGACCACCGCCTCGTCCGCCGCCGTCGCGGACACCGCCAAGGGCGCCGGCGCCCGCATCCTGATCGTCGACGACGATCCGGGCATCCGCGACGTCGTGTCCGATTTCCTCGTCCGCCACGGCTATGTCGTCGACACGGCCCAGGACGCGCGCACCATGGAGCAGGCCCTGGCCAAGGGCCCGGTCGACCTGGTGGTGCTCGACGTCATGCTGCCGGGCGAAGACGGCCTGGCCATCTGCCGCCGCCTGGCGGCCCAGGACGGTCCGGCGATCATCATGCTTTCGGCCATGGGCGAGGAGACCGACCGCATCGTCGGCCTTGAACTCGGCGCCGACGACTACCTGCCCAAGCCGTGCAATCCGCGCGAACTCCTGGCCCGCGTGCGCGCCGTCCTGCGCCGCCGCACCGAGCCGCGCTCCAGCGACGACACCATGGGAGCGGCCTGCGAGTTCGCCGGCTGGCGTCTGGACCTGGTCCGCCGCGAACTGCGCTCGCCGCAGTCGGTGGTGGTCAACCTCTCCAGCGGCGAGTTCTCGCTGCTGCGCGCCTTCGTCGAACGCCCGCAGCGCGTGCTGACCCGCGACCAGTTGCTCGACCTCGCCCGCGGCCGCGACAGCGACGCCTACGACCGCGCCATCGACGTCCAGATCAGCCGGCTCCGCCGCAAGCTGGACGACGGCGGCGGCGGCGAGCTGATCCGCACGATCCGCAGCGAGGGCTACATGTTCACGCCCAAGGTCACCCGCACGCCATGAAGTTCGCAGTCCCGGGGCGCGGCGGCGCGCCCCTGTTCGCCCAGGCCCTGGGACTGGCGCTCGTCACACTGGTCGCAACGATCCTGATCTGCGTGGCGGTCGTGTTCAACGTGCCGCCGCCCCCGCCCGAGCTCTACAAGCTCAGCGAGATCAGCCGGGCGCTGAAGACCGGCCAGACCGTGCACCCGCGCGACGGCCGCCCGCTGATCGTGCGCCACCGCACCAGCATCAAGCCCGACGGCGAGGACTCCCAGCGCCGCGCCGAGTTCAAGGTCGCCATCGGCCGCGAGCTGAACGTGCCCGTCGACCGCATCTCGATCCGCACCGAGAACGGCCCCCGCTTCTTCGTCCGCACCCAGCGCCAGAAGGGCCCGCCGCCGCCTCCTGGCCCCGGCGGCCCGCGCCCCGAAGGTCCGGGCGGCCCTGGTGGCCCTGGGGGTTCCGGAGGCCCGCCTCCCCCGCCGCCCGGCGGGACGGGCCCCAAGCCTCCCGGCGTGCAGATGCTCACCGACCGCATCGCGGCCGTCATGCGCGACGAACCGTTCCTGTTCGGCGACTTCGAGCTTGGCATCCGCCAGGCCGACGGCCGCTGGCTGGTGGTCGAGCCCAAGTTCACCGTCCTGCGCGACACCTGGCAGGTGCGGATTCTGCTGATCCTGGCCCTGTCGGTCGTCGCCGTGTCGCCGCTGGCCTGGCTGTTCGCCCGTCGCCTGGCCGGTCCGATCACCGCCTTCGCCGCCGCCGCCGAACGCCTGGGCCGCGACCCCCGCGCCCCGCCGCTCAGCCTGTCGGGCTCGGCCGAGGTGGCCGCCGCCGCCAACGCCTTCAACGAGATGCAGGAGCGCCTGCGCCGCTACGTCGAGGACCGCACGGCGATGATCGGCGCGGTGGCCCACGACCTGCGCACGCCGCTGACCCGCCTGCGCTTCCGCATCGAGACCACGCCCGACGACGTCAGGAGCAAGCTCGAAAGCGACATCGACCAGATGGAAGCGATGATCTCGGCCACCCTGGCCTTCGTGCGCGACACCAGCCGCCCGGCCGAGCGCACCAAGCTGGAACTGGCCTCGCTGCTGGAAAGCGTCATGGATGAAGCGGCCGAGACCGGCGGCGACGCCACGGCCGAAGAGAGCGAGAAGATCGTCATCGAGGGCGACCCGATCGCCCTCAAGCGCCTGGTCACCAACCTGGTCGAGAACGCCCTGAAGTACGGCGGCGCCGCGCGCGGCCGGGTCTATCGCCAGGGCGGCAGCGCGATCCTCGAGATCGACGACGACGGCCCGGGCGTGCCGTCCGCCGAGCTCGACCGCGTGTTCGAGCCGTTCTTCCGGGGCGAGCCGTCGCGCAACCGCGAGACCGGGGGCATCGGGCTGGGCCTGGCCGTGGTCCGCTCGCTGGCCCGCGCCCACGGCGGCGACGTGGCCCTCGTGAACCGCGCCGGCGGCGGCCTTCGGGCTCGCGTCACCCTGCCGGCCTGACGGTTGTTGCGGCCGCGCAATCAAGCGCGGCCGCACCGACATAACCGCGCAATGCGGCGGCGCTTCAAGCGAGCGGAAGGAGCTTCTTTCCATGACCGCACGCGCCCTGCCTCTCCTGGCCCTCGCCGCCCTCTCGCTCGCCGCCTGCGGTCACGCCCCGCCGGATGGGCCAGGCGGCCGTGGGCCGGGCGGTCGTCCCGGCTTCGGCGGCGGCCCGCCTCCGGGCGAAGGCGGCCCCGGCGGGCCTCGCATGGGCGGGGGCATGGGCGAGGGCCGGCAGGTGTTCATCAGTCCGGCCGGCGAGCCGTTCCGCGCCGATCCCGGCCAGCCCTACCCGGTCGCCCAATGGTTCGCGGGGGCCGACGCCGACCACGACGGCGCGCTGACCCGCGAGGAGTTCCTCGCCGACTCCCTGCGCTTCTTCGACAGGCTGGACGCCGACAAGTCGGGCGTGCTCGACGGTTTCGAGGTCTCGGCCTACGAGCGCAACATCGCCCCCGAGATCGTCCAGGCCTCGGCCATGCCGCAGCAGGGTCCGCCCTCGGGCGGCGGCGGCCCCGACGGCGAGGGCCCGCGTCCCCGCCGCGACGGAGGCCTGGGCAACATGCTGCTGGGCGCGACGCCCTACGCCCTGCTGGCCGAGCCCCAGCCGGTGATGGGCGCCGACGCCGACTTCAACCGCCGCATCACCCGCGACGAGGCGACCCGCGCGGCCAACGCCCGCTTCAAGTTGCTCGACAAGGACGGCGACGGCCGCCTGACCCTGGCCGAGCTGCCCCAGACCCGGGCCCAGCGCATGATGAATGGCGAGGAAGAGCCGCGCGAAGGCGGCCGGCGCGGCAAGGGCGGCCGCCGCCCGCCGCGCTGAGGCTTCACCCCGCCACCACCCCGGCGATGATGTTGATGCCGAGCGCCAGGATGGCGGTGTTGTAGAAATAGGCCGTCACCGCATGGGCGGTGACCAGGTTGCGCAGCGCCCCGGTGCGCACGTCGTTGTCGGAGACCTGGAAGGTCGCCCCGATGCTGAAGGCCAGATAGACGAAGTCCTTGTAGGTGCGGGCCGGCTCGCCGGGAAAGCCGAACCCGCCCTTCCTCGCCCCGCCGCCGAAATGGCGGTGGGCGTAGTGCAGCACGAACACCGAGTGCAGCACGATCCACGACAGCACCAGGGTGACGCCCGCGCAGGCCGCCGTCAGGTTCCTGGCGAAAGCCGCCTGCGAGCGCGCCCCGATCATCGCCGCCACCACCGCGGCCAGGCTGGCGGCGATGGCCGACAGCACGATCAGCAGGATCAAAGAGCGGCCCTCGTCCTCCTGCGCGGCCTTGGCCCGAAGCGTCGCCTCGTCGGCGGTGAGGAACAGGCGCCACAGCAAAATGCCGTAGATCGCGGCGCCGACATCCCACCCGATCAAAATATGCGTGCTTTCGGGCAGATTTATCTGACGGGCGAAAACCCACCCCAAAAGGCCCGTCAGAACACCCGCAATGAGACGCCAATGCCTTGTAATTAATGACGATTTACCAACCTCAAAGGTGCTCTTGCGCATCGCTCTCAGCCTGCCTTTTCCCCAGACAATCGTCCTTAACGCTGCATTTGTCTCGCCTGACACGTGAAACCGAACTCGGCTTCACCGGTTACTTCACCGGAACACCGGAACGACGCCATGACCGACCCCGACGCCCCGCCTCCGCTGGAGCCGCAAACGCCGGACGATCCGCCGGGCTCGACGCCCGACGAAGTCCCGCTGCAGCCGCCTCCGGTGCAGCCGGGCGACGATCGGCCCTATGGAGCCGCTCCGGGCTCGTTTCCTCCCGTTACCAGTCCCGATTAGGAGCAAGACATGGACCTCGACAGCGAACGGCCCCGCGGCCGCCGAGGCTTCGCCGCCATGGATCCGGAACGTCGCCGCGAGATAGCTCGCAAGGGCGGCGCCAGCGTCCCCAGTGAGAAGCGCAGCTTCGCCAAGGACCGCGACCTCGCCGCCAACGCCGGCCGCAAGGGCGGTTCTTCGTCGCGTGGCGGCGGCCGCCTCGGCTCTCGCGACCTCTAGGAATGCCGCGGCCGAGGGGGGGACGGGCGACGCAGCCGACGGTGGTGACGCACGTATCAGGATTTTAGGGCCCGGATCGGTCTTCCCGATCCGGGCTCTTGGGCTGTCCGCCATCCAGCGGCCGGCCGCGACTTCTTATTTCCGCTCTCAGGAGCGAAGCGCGAAGACGCCGAACGCCGGCGCATCGCTGATCCAGCGCGCCTCGACGCGCCAGCCGGCCTTCTCCGCCATCGCGGCGAAGACGTCGGGGTCGTACTTGTAGGAATTCTCGGTGTGGATGGTCTCGTCGGCCGCGAAGGCGATCGGCCGCCCGGCGATCTCGACGGTCTGGTCGCGCAGGCTGACCAGGTGCATCTCGATCCGGCTCTCGCCGGCGTTCCACACCGCCCGATGGGCGAAGGCGTCCAGATCGAAGTCCGCGTCCAGTTCGCGGTTGATGCGCGCCAGCAGGTTCTTGTTGAACGCCGCGGTGACGCCGGCCGCGTCGTCATAGGCCGGGATCAGCACGTCCGCTCCCTTGGCGATGTCGGCCCCCACCACGAACAGCGCACCGGCGCCCAGCAGCTCGCGCGCCGCCGCCAGGAAGGCGACCGCCTCGTCCGTCGGGAAGTTGCCGATCGTCGAGCCCGGGAAGAAGCCGACCGTCGGACGTCCTCGCGCCGCCGCCGGCAGGCCCAGCGGATGGGTGAAGTCGCCCACGGCCGGCGCCACGGTCAGCCTTGGATAGTCGGCGCGGATCGCAGCCGCGGCCGCGTCCAGGGCCGAGGCGCTGATGTCCATCGGGGCGTAGACCGCCAGCTGCGGCGCGGCGTCCAGAACGATGCGGGTCTTGGTGCTGGCCCCGCTGCCGAACTCGATCATCGCCGCGCCCTCGGGAATGCGGGCGGCGATCTCGGGCGCGATGCGGCGCAGCAACGCCGTCTCGGTGCGGGTCGGATAGTATTCCGGCAGCACCGTGATCTCTTCGAACAGGCGCGAGCCTTCGGCGTCGTAGAAGTACTTGCTGGGCAGGCTCTTGGCTTCGGCGGAAAGGCCGCTGAGCACGTCGTCGCGGAAGCCTACGTCCACCGCCCGCTCGCGACCGCCCTGGCCGTCGCGCGCCAGGCGCACGCCCGAGAACATCCAGCGCTGGCCGGGATGGAAGAAGTTGCGATAGCTCGACCGCGCATGGCCCGGCGGCGTACCCGCCGCCCCGCCGCGCAGGACCATCTGGCCGACCATGAACTTGCCGTTGTACTCGCCCAGCGCTCCGGCTCCCGGACGGAAGCCCGGATAGGGCGCATAGGCGCTGGCGGTCCATTGCCAGGCCTCGCCCGACATCTGCCGCAGGCCCCTGCCCGATCGCGCGGCGACCTCCCACTCGGCCTCGGTGGGCAGGCGCGCGCCGGCCCAGGTCGCAAAAGCGGCCGCCTCGTAGTAGCTGACGTGGCCCACCGGCGCTGCGGGATCCAGCGGGCGCAGGCCCGTCAGGCCGAACGCCTTCCAGGCGCCGTCCTCGTCCTGGCGCCAGTAGAGCGGCGCGCGCCACCCCTGCGCCTGGACGCTCGCCCAGCCGTCCGACAGCCAGAACTCTGGCCGCTTGTAGCCGCCGTCCTCGATGAAGCCCAGCCATTCGCCGTTGGTGGTCAGGCGGTCGGCCAGGCGGAAGGGTTCCAGGAACACGCGGTGGCGCGGCCGCTCGTTGTCGAAGGCGAAGCCGCGCGCCTCGGCGCCGATCACCTCGAGCCCGCCCTCGAAGCCGACGAAGCTTAAGGCCGGCGCGGCGGCGCGCGGCGGCTCATCCCGCTCGCGATAGGCCGGGTGCAGCGGCGACTGGGCGAAGAGGTGCTGGATGTCCATCAGCAGCAGCTCCTGGTGCTGCTCCTCGTGGGCCAGGCCCAGGTCCAGCCGCTCCAGGATCTCGGGCGACAGCGCGCCCGACAGCAGCCGGGCCATGGCCGCGTCCACATGCCGGCGATAGGCGGCCACATCGGCGCAGGACGGGCGGGTCAGCAGCCCCCGCTCCGGCCGCGGCTGCCGCGGCCCCATGGCCTCGTAGTAGGAGTTGAAGATGTAGCCGAACGCCGGATCGTAGGGCTTGTAGCCCGGCGCGTACGGGGCCAGCAGGAAGGTCTCGAAGAACCAGGTCGAATGGCCCCGGTGCCACTTGGTCGGACTGGCGTCGGGCATGGACTGCGCGGCCTGGTCCTCGGGCGACAGCGGCGCGGCCAGCGCCTCGGTCCGCGCGCGGACGGCGCGATAGCGGGCAAGCGGGGTGTCTGCTGCCTCGTTGACGGAGGCCAGGACCAGGGTGTCGTCGGGACTCATGCACGCTCCTGGCGCTGACGGGCCGTGTGGGCGGGCCGCTGTCCAAAACGGATCGGGAGCTTGGGCGTTCCCCCGTTCGAGGGCAAGGCGGCCTGCTGCCAGCATGGTGTCATCAGCACTTCTCAATTCCTATTGAATTGATCTGGTTTGATCCTCCCGCCTCGCGGGAGCGACAAGCAGGTCAAATCCGCTTCGCGCGGTCCCGTCTTGAAGAGTTCAGCGATGTCTTTCATCTCGCCGCCCGATCCCGCCGACGATCCGCCGATCCTGATCGTGCCGGGCCTCTACAACTCCGGTCCCGACCATTGGCAGAGCCATTGGGAGCGCACCCTGCCCACCGCCGAGCGCGTGGATCAGGTCGACTGGGAGCGCCCCGCCCTCGGCGACTGGACGATCAGCCTGGCCGAGGCCGTGCGCAGCCGTCCCGGCGCGATCCTGGTGGCCCACAGCCTGGGCTGCGCCCTGGTCTGCCACCTGGCCCAGGTGACCGGCGGCCGGGGCGTGCGCGGCGCCCTGCTGGTGGCCCCGGCCGACGTCAATCGCGAGGGTCCCGCCGGCCGCCTGCTGATCGGCTTCTCGCCCATTCCCCGGCCGCGCCTGCCCTTCCCCTCGCTGGTCGTGGCCAGCCGCGACGACCCCTATGTGGCCATCGACCGGGCCGAGGCCTTCGCCCGGGGGTGGGGATCGCGCTTCGTCGACCTGGGCCGCGCGGGCCACATCAATGTCGACTCCGGCCACGGCGCCTGGCCGCGCGGCCGCATGCTGCTGAACGAGCTGATCCGCACCACGGCTCCGGCCTCGCCGCCGGCCTGAAAAAAGACGACCCCCGCGAACCGGGTTCGCGGGGGTCGTTCTTTACGCGGACTGTCTGGCTTGCTTCGCGATCCTCAGCGCTTGGCTCCAGCCTCCCTACGGGCGAGCGCGCTGTTCCGCGAAGATCGAACCCTTACTGGCCTCAGGCGGCGGCCTGACGGCTGCGCACGCGGCTCATCCAGTCTTCCGGATAGGTCTCGCGCACGACGATCGACTTGAACTGGCCGACCGGGATGCGGGCGGCGTCGCCCGGCTGCAGGTCGCGCGAGACCGAGTGGCCCGCGAATTCCTGGATGATCGTGATCACCTGGCTGCTGCCGGCGGCGTTCTCGATGAGGATCATGGGAGTGTCTCTCTCTGAGAGGGCTCTTGAGGGCGCGTCAGAGGACGCGGCGTTCCTGGGGCAGGCTCTGGCGGGTCCAGGCATCGATGTCGGCCGAGCTCTGGAAGCGGCGGAAGGCGCCCTGGGTGTGGTCGGGGCAGTACGAGGCGCGCTTGCTGGTCGTCTCGCGGCCGCAGAAGCCGAAGTCGCCGGCGTCCGGATTGCCGATCGGCCAGCGGCACGAGTGCATCGACAGGTCGAGGATGCCGGCCGTGGGGGTCAGCTCTTCCATCACCGAGGCCTGCGAGCGGACGGCCGGACGGGCCTGGGCCGGGGCGCTGGTGCGGGCTCGCGGAGCCTGGCGCGACACCCGGACGGTGACGGCGCGCTGGCGCACCGGCGTCTCGCGGACGGTGATGCCCAGGCGATGGATCTTGCCGATGACGGCGCTGCGGCTGACGCCGCCCAACTGGCGCGCCACCTGGCTGGCGCTCAACCCTTCGAGCCACAACTTCCTGAGCGTGGCGGTACGTTCCTCGTTCCAGTCCATGACGGTTTCCGCTTCTTAAGGGTGCGGGATCAGCCCCCGCCCTTCTTCGGTAGAATCATGGTTAACATCGGTCAAATTCTTCCGTGCATACCCACGGTTCTCGAAATCACATTTCCCAAGCGAATCTCGCTAGATAGCAGACGATGTCGCAGGGGGCCGTTTTGAACTGCGGCAAGACCTTGACCGAATAACGTCGTTCCGCGATGAATTCACGGGTCAGAAACCGGCTTGGATTTGAATGCGGCGCGGCGTCGCAAGCCTTGCGACATAACGCCTACGGGGATTGTGATGCGTACCCTCACCGTCGTCGCCGCCGCGACGCTCTGCCTGTCCATGAGCCTGTCTCTGGCCGCCTGCTCCAAGGGCGGTGAAACCTCCGGCCAAGGCGCGGCCACCCCGCCGCCCGCGCCGCCCCCGACCCCCGCCGAGAAGGCTGCGGCCCTGGCCGCCCTGCCCGCCCCGTACAACACCGGCGACCTGCTGAACGGCCAGAGCAAGTTCGCCCTCTGCCGCTCGTGCCACACCATCACGCAAGGCGGCCCGAACATGACCGGCCCCAACCTCTACGGCCTGTTCGGCCGCAAGGCCGGGACCCATCCGAAGTACACCTACTCAGACGCCGTCAAGAACGCCGGCTTCACCTGGGACGCCGAACACCTCGACCACTGGCTGGACAACCCGCGCACCTTCCTGCCGGGCACCAAGATGACCTTCGCGGGCCTGTCCACCCCCAAGGACCGCATCGACCTGATCGCCTATCTGAAGGTCGAGACGGGCTACAAGCCCGAGCCCTCGCCAGCCCCCGCTCCATCATCAGCCCAATGACCCCGCGCATCGCCCTCCTGACCCGGCTCTACGACGCCTACAACAAGGGCGACTTCGACGCCTTCGCGGCCGAGCTGGACCCCGCCGTCGACTGGCCCGACCAGATCGGCGGCGGCAGGGTCGTGGGGGTCGAGGCGATGCGCGCCTTCTGGACGCGTCGCGACGGCATGGTGCGGGTCGAGGCCGCCCCCATGGAGTTCACGGTGATGGAGGACGGCCGCATCCTGGTGGCCACGAACCAGACCGTGCATAACCTGGAGGGGCGCCTCTGGTCCGACAGCTGCGTGCGACATATCTACACGTTCCACGATGAGCGCGTGTCGCGCATGGATATCGTCGAGCGTTTGGACGAGGCGTGAGGATGGCGAAGGCGGAAGTGTTGCTGACCCGGCACTTCGATGCGACGCGCCGGCGCGACATCGAGGCCGTGGTCGCCCAACTGCATCCCGACATCGCCTTCGCCAACGTCCTGGAGGGCGGCGAAGTCGTGGGCCTGGAAGCCGCGCGAGGCTATTTCGAGCGGCAGTTCGCCATGGCCGGCGTCGACATCAGCCTGATGCGCGTGCGTCGCCAGGCCGACGGCTGGGTCCACGCCGACGTCGAGATCGCCCTGCGCCGCCCCGACGGCCGCCTGTGGTCGCAGAACACCGCCATCATCGCCTACCTGATCCGCGACGACCTGATCGTAGGGATAGACCCCCTGCCGGATCCCGGGACGCGGTAGAGCGACGAACTTCAAGACGCATTTTAGCTCGTCATCCCGGCCGTAGCGAAGCGGAGAGCCGGGACCCAGGGGCCGCCGCAATGCGCTGGCGACCCACCAACGAGAACCCAACCACCGCGCCCAGTCCCCTGGGTCCCGGATAAGCGCTGCGCGCTTTCCGGGATGACGAGCTTTGCTGGAGTGACTACTCCTCCCCTAAGCCAGCAGGTCCGCGCAGGCGTCGAGCACCGCGTCGGCGTCCAGGCGGTACTTCGCATAGAGGTCGGGCAGATCCCCCGACTGGCCGAAGGTCTCCAGGCCCAGCGCCCGCAGGCGATGACCATGCACTGAACCCAGCCACGACAGCGTGGCCGGCGCGCCGTCGACCAGGGTGACCAGGCCCGCATCGCGCGGCAGGTCGGCCAGCAGCCGCTCGACCGTCGAGGTGCTTTTGGCGCCGTGCGTCCAGCGCGAACGCCCCGCGGCCGTCCAGTCGCGGTGCAGCACGTCGGCCGAGGTGACGGCCAGCAGGCCCGCGCCCGGTTCGTCCTCCAGCAGCGCGGCGTGGGCCTCCAGGGCTTCGGGCGCGAGGGCGCCGCTGTAGACGACGGCCAGGCGCGCGTCCGGCGCCGGGGGCTTCAGCCAGTAGGCGCCCTCGACGACGCCCTGCTTCCACGCCTCGTCCGGCCGCTCTGGCTGGGCGATGCTCCGGGTGGACAGGCGAAGGTAGGTCGAGCAGCCGTCTGCGGCCTGGATGCGCTCGAAAGCATGGGCCATCAGCACCGCCGTCTCGTCGGCGAAGGCAGGCTCGTAGCTGTCCAGCCCCGGCTGGCTCATGCCGATCAGGGGCGAGCCGATCGACTGGTGCGCGCCGCCTTCCGGGGCCAGCGTCAGGCCCGACGGCGTGGCCACCAGCAGGAAGCGGGCGTCCTGGTAGCAGGCGTAGTTCAGCGCATCGAGGCCGCGAGCGATGAAGGGGTCGTAGAGCGTGCCGACCGGGAACAAGCGCTCGCCGAACAGCGGGGCGGTCAGGCCAAGCGCCGCCAGGGCGATGAACAGGTTGTTCTCGGCGATGCCCAGTTCGACGTGCTGGCCCGTCTCGCCCATCGACCACACCTGGGCCGAGGGGATGCGGCGGCGCTTGAAGACGTCCTCGTGGGCTCGGCGGTGAAACACCCCGCGCCGGTTCACGAAACCGCCCAGGTTGGTCGACACCGTTACGTCCGGCGAGGTGGTCACAACCCGGCCGGCGAACTCGTCCTTGCGGGCGGCGATGTCGAACATGACCTTGCCGAAGGCGGCCTGGGTCGACTGCTCGGCCCCGCCAGTCACCGCCGCCAGCAGTTCGTCCTGGGTCGGCGTGGCCAGGGTCGCCGCGGTGTAGTTGCGATCGTTGGCCGCCGCGAAGGGCGCGCGGGCCACCAGGCCCTTCAGCGCCGTGCGCTCGGCCGAGGACAGGCCCGACAGCGCGTCCCACTCCTCGCCCTCGACCACGCCCAGCCGCTCGCGAAGCTCGGCGATCTGGGTGGGGTTCATCAGGCCCGCGTGATTGTCCTTGTGGCCCTGGAACGGCAGGCGCAGGCCCTTGACGGTGTAGGCGATGAAGAACCGCGGGGCGTCGTCCCGGGAAGCCCGTTCGAAGGCCTCCAGGATCGTCTCCAGGCAGTGGCCGCCCAGCTCGGTCATCAGCTCGCCGAGGTCGACGTCCTTGTACGACGCCACCAGCGCCAGGGCGTCGGGCTCGCCCGCCAGGTCGGCGGTCAGGCGCTCGCGCCAGGCCGCGCCGCCCTGGTAGGTCAGGGCCGAATAGAGGTCGTTGGGCGCGGTCTCGATCCAGGCCTTCAGCGCCGCCCCGCCCGGCCGCTCGAAGGCTTCGCGCTGGCGCTTGGACCACTTCAGGGTCTCGACGGTCCAGCCGGCGGCCTCGAAGATCTCACCATAGCGGGTGAACATCCGGTCCTTGGTCGTCGCGTCCAGGCTCTGGCGGTTGTAGTCGACGATCCACCAGGTGTTGCGCAGGTCGTGCTTGCAGGCCTCGATCAGGGCTTCGTAGATGTTGCCCTCGTCCAGCTCGGCGTCGCCCAGCAGCGAGATCATCCGCCCCATGCTCTCGGGCTTCACCGAGCCGCGCGCGGCCAGATAGTCCTGGGCCAGCGAAGCGAAGGCGGTGACCGCCACGCCCAGGCCCACCGAGCCGGTCGAGAAGTCGACGTCGTCGACGTCCTTGGTGCGCGAGGGATAGGACTGCGCGCCGCCCAGGGCGCGGAAGGCCTTCAGCTTGTCCAGGCTCTGGCGGCCGAACAGATGCTGGATGGCGTGGAAGACGGGGCTGGCGTGCGGCTTGACCGCAACCCGGTCCTGCGGCCGCAGCGCCTTCATGTAGAGCGCCGTCATCAGCGTGGTCATCGAGGCGCACGAGGCCTGGTGACCGCCGACCTTCAGCCCGTCGCGGCTTTCGCGAAGGTGGTTGGCGTTGTGGATCGTCCACGACGCCAGCCAGAGAATGCGTTCCTCGAGACGTCGCAGCAGCGCGATTTCCTGCCGCTTGGCCGTCAGAGACCCGTCAGCCATGCTTCCTCACCCGTTTATACGGGTGAGGTATGCCCCTCGCCCGCCTTTTCGCGCGCTTCATAGTCCTCGATCTGCCGCGCCGTCCACTCCGGAGATTTCGTGAAGCGTGCGAGCAGGTTGTAGAACACCGGAACGATGAACAGCGTTAGCAGGGTCGCCACGATCGCGCCGAAGAAGATCACGGCCCCGATCGTCTGGCGGCTTCCCGCCCCGGCCCCGGTCCAGAGCAGCAGCGGCAAGGCGCCCATGGCCGTGGCGATCGAGGTCATGATGATCGGGCGCAGGCGCAGGGCCGCCGCCTCGATCACCGCCTCGGTGACCTTCAGCCCCTCGTCGCGCAGCTGGTTGGCGAACTCGACGATCAGGATGCCGTTCTTGGCGGCGATGCCGATCAGAATGATCAGGCCGATCTGGCTGTAGGTGTTGATGGTCGAGCCGGCCATCACCAGGCCGAACAACCCGCCCAGCACCGCCAGCGGCACGGTCAGCATGATCACCGCCGGGTGGATCCAGCTTTCGAACTGCGCGGCCAGCACCAGGAACACCAGCAGCAAAGCCAGACCAAAGGCGATGGCGATCCCGCCCGAGCCTTCCAGGTAGTCCTTGGCCTGGCCGCCCCACTTGATGCTGACGCCGGGCGTCGGATGCTGCGCGGCCTGGGCCTGGAAGAAGCTGACGGCGTCCTCGACGGTGTAACCCGGCGACAGCTGCGTGGTCAGGGTCACCGAGCGCAGGCGGTCGACGCGCGGACGGTCGGGGGTGTCGCCTCTAAGCTCGGTCTTCACCACCGTCGACAGCGGCACCAGGCCGCCGGCGTTGGTGCGCACCTGCAGCTTGTCGAGGTCGGCCACGCTGCGGCGCTGGTCGAGCTCGGTCTGCAGGATGACGTCGTATTCCTGGCCGTTCTTGATGTAGGTCGTCGCCTGGCGCGAGCCGAACATCGTCTCCAGCGCCCGGCCCACGGCCTGGGCCGAGACGCCGAGGCTGGCGGCCTTGTCGAGGTCGATCTGCACCGAAAGACGCGGCGCGGTCGGCTCGTAGTCGATGCGCGGGCGCGAGAAGCCCGGGTTCTCCTGCGAGGCGGCCAGGATCGGCTTGAGCCAGTTGGACAGCTGGACGTAGTCGTTGCCGACGGCGATCAGGTCGACATTGGTGCCGCCGCCGCCACCGCCGCCCCCGCCGCGCTGGAAGGCGCCGCGAACGCTGGCCACGGCGCGCACGCCGGTGATCTTGGAAAGGTCCTTGTTGAGCTCGGCCGCCACGTCGTCGGCGGTCTTGTCGCGCTCGCCCCAGCCTTTGAGCACCACCACGCCGTTGCCCGAGTTGAACTGGCTCTGGCCAAAGCGCGGAATGGTCAGGATGGTGCGTTCGGCCACGCCGTCCTCGCGATAGCGGGCCATGATCTTCTCGATCCGGGCGCCGATGGCGGCGGTGTAGTCGAAGCCGGCGCCTTCGGGCGCGCTGATCTGGATGTCGACGCGGCCGCGGTCCTCGGCCGGGACCAGTTCCTTGGGCAGGCTGACGAACAGCAGGGCTGCGAAGCCGGCCAGCAGGATCACCGCCCCGCCGGCGGCGAAGCTGGCGGCCCGCACGCCCAGCAGGCTCTCGAGCGAGGCGCGGTAGCTGTCCTTCAGCCGGTCCATCGCCCAGTCCATGCGCTTGTTGAACCAGCCCCCGCCGTGCGCGGGCTTGAGCAGCTTGGAGGCCATCATCGGCGACAGCGACAGCGCCAGCAGGGCCGAGAAGGCCACGGCGGCGGCGATGGCCACGGCCAGCTCGACGAACAGCCGGCCGATATAGCCGGGCAGGAACATCAGCGGCGCGAACACCGAGATCAGCACGATGGTGGTGGCCACCACGGCGAAGAACACCTGGCGCGAGCCGCGCTGGGCCGCGATCAGGGCCGGCTCGCCCTCGTCCACCCGGCGCTGGATGTTCTCGACCACGACGATGGCGTCATCGACCACCAGGCCGACGGCCAGCACCAGGGCCAGCAGGGTCAGGAGGTTCAGCGAGAAGCCCAGCGGCGCCAGGACGATGAAGGTCGACAGGATGCAGATCGGCGCGACGATCGACGGGATCAGCGCCGAGCGCCAGCTGCCCAGGAAGATCAGGTTGACCAGCGCCACCAGGGCCACGGACATGCCCATGGTGATCCAGACCTCGTGGATGGCCTCGGCGGTGAACACCGAATTGTCCACGGCCACCACCAGCTTGGTGCCGGGCGGCAGGGTCTGGTTGATGACCTCGACCTCCTTGCGGACGGCCTCGGAGATGGCGACGTCGTTGGCCTGCGACTGGCGGGTCAGGCCGATGCCGACCTGGTCGACGCCATTGCCCCGGAACAGGCGCCGGCGCTCGTCCGGCCCTTCCTCGATGCGGGCCACGTCCGACAGGCGCAGCACGAAGCCGTTGCCGTCGGCGGCGCGGATCGGAAGACGGGCGAAGTCGGCCGGCGTTGCGTAGGCGCGGGCCACGCGGATGGTGAAGTCCTTGGCGCTGCTCTCCAGCGAGCCGGCCGGCAGTTCCAGGTTCTGGGCGTTCAGCGCATCCTCGACGTCGCTGACGGTCACGCCGCGGGCGGCCATGGCGTCGGCGTTCAGCCAGATGCGCATGGCGTAGATCTTGGCCCCGAACAGGTTGGCCTGGGCCACGCCGTCGATGGTCGACATCCGCTCGACGAGGTACCGGTCGGCGTAGTCGGCCAGCTCCAGCGGATCCAGCGTCGTCGAAGTCAGGTTCAGGATGATGATCGGCGAGGCGTCGGCGTTGGCCTTGGCGATCTGCGGCGGGTCGGCCTGGTCGGGCAGATTGGCCGAGACGCGGCTGACGGCGTCGCGCACGTCGTTGGCGGCGGCGTCCAGGTCGCGGTCCAGGCGGAAGGTGATGCTGATCTGCGAGCGGCCGTCGCGCGACGAGCTGTTGACCCGGTCGATGCCCTGGATGCCCGACACCTGGCGCTCGATCACCTGGGTGATGCGCTCTTCGATGACCTCGGCCGAGGCGCCGCGATAGACGGTCGAGATCGACACCACCGGCGGGTCGACATTGGGCAGTTCGCGGATCGGCAGCGAGCCGAAGGCCGCCAGGCCGATGACGCAGAGGATGATCGCCGCGACGGCGGCGAATACCGGGCGGCGGACGGAGATGTCGGACAGCATCAGCCGGCCTTACGGTCTTGCGGCTTGCCGCCTTGGCCGCCCGGGCCGCCGGCCGGCTTGGCGACGTCGCGCACCGCGCCGCCGTCCTGCACGCGGTTGAGGCCGTCGGCCACCACCACGTCGCCGGCCTTCAGGCCCGAACGGATCTCGACGAAGCCGTCGGCCGTCAGGCCGGTGGTGATGTTGGTGCGGCGGGCGACCTGGCCCTTTTCGCCCTTGGCGACCAGGAACACCGAGGCCTGCTGGCCTTCGAACTGCACGGCCGCTTCCGGCACGGCCAGGCCCTGGCGCACGCCCTGGTCGATGGCGACCTTGACCAGCATGCCGGGCTTCAGGCGACCGCCCGGATTGGGGAACTCGGCGCGGGCCTTGATGGCGCGGGTGGCCGCGTCGATACGGGTGTCGATCTGGGCGATCTGGCCCTGGAAGGTCTCGCCCGGCAGCGCGTCGGGGCTCGCCTTGATCGGCAGGCCCTCGCGCAGGGTGGCGAGGTAGCGGTCGGGAACGGCGAAGTCGACGCGCACCACCGAGGCGTCGTCGAGGCTGACGATTGCTCCGCCCGGCGCGATCAGCGTGCCGGGAGCGACGTCGGAGATGCCGACACGGCCAGCGAACGGCGCGCGGATCACGCGGTCCAGGCGCTGGGCCTTGGCCGAGGCGAGAGCCGCCTTGGCGCTTTCATAGACGGCCAGGTTCTGCTCGGCCGTGGCGCGCGGGGCGATGCCCTTGTCGGCCAGGGTCTTCCAGCGGTCGTAGTTGCGCTTGGCCTGGTCCAGGTTGGCCTGGGCCTGGGCGATGTCGGCGGTCTCCTGGTCGTCCTTGAGCGTGACCAGGACCTGCCCGCGCGAAACCAGCTGGCCGTCGCGGAAATGGACGGCGGTGATCAGCTCGGTGGTGTTGGAGGTGATGGTCACCGACTGGCGGCCCTTGGCCACGCCCAGCACTTCGATGCGGTCGGTGAAGGGGCGTTCGCCCACCTTGACCTGGGAGACGGCCGTGGCGCGGCCGCCCGGGCCGCCCTGCCCTTCGGCCTTGCCGCCGAACAGCAGCTTGGCTCCGCCGGCCAGGATCATCAGAACCAACGCGACCCCGGCCGCGATGAGGAAGAAGTGCCTGCGGATCACAAATACGCTCCGGCGCCGTTGAACCGGCGCCCTTAAGGTCTAGGTTGGGGCGACATATGACCCCACCCTAGACCCGCGTCTAGTGACACTAGAATTACGCGGCATTTCAACTCTGCAACACTTGAGCGCCATCAACTTGACGTAACGTCGATCGCCAAGCTTGGCCGTTCGCGTCTAGGCCGCGTAGCCAGGGGACTCCCGGTCGAGCTTGCGCAGGCAACCGGGCCAGGCCAGGCCCGCGATCATGCCCAGGCCCATGCCCGTCTGGCTGCGGACCTCGGCCTGCGCTGCCTCCGGAGCGAGCAGCACCTGATCGCGCCCTGCGCTGAGAGCCATCACCTGCTGGGCGCAGGCGCGCTCCAGGAAGAACATGCCAAGCCAGCATTCGGCCGCCGTGCGGCCCACGGCCAGGGTGCCGTGGTTGCGCAGCAGCATCAGCCGCCTGTCGCCCAGGTCGGCCACCAGCCGCTCGCGCTCGTCGAGGTTCAGGGCGATGCCCTCATAGTCGTGATAGGCCAGCTGCGGCGTGACGATCAGCGCCTGCTGGCTCAGCGGCAGCAGGCCCTCGGCATGGGCGGCCACCGCCACGCCCTGGTCGGTGTGCAGGTGCATCACGAACTGGGCGTCCTCGCGCGCGGCGTGGATGGCCGAGTGGATCGTGAAGCCCGCCGGATTGATGAAGTACGGCGTCTTGTCGACGACGTTGCCGTCGAGATCGACCTTCACCAGGCACGAGGCGGTCATCTCGCCGAAGAACATGCCGTACGGGTTGATCAGGAAGTGGTGCTCGGGCCCCGGGATCCGCGCCGAGATGTGGGTGAAGATCATGTCGTCCCAGCCGTGCACCGCAACCAGGCGGTAGAGGGCCGCCAGGTCGACCCGGGCCTGCCATTCGGCCTCGCTGACCTGATCCTTGATCGATGCGGCGATCGCGCCGGTTCCGTCGGCCATGACGCTTGCTCCCGTAAGTTATCATTGTTGAGTTGAGCGTCGCGCCGTCGGGCGCCGACGTCAAGCGACCCGCGTTCGATCGGATCGTACTTGCCAGCGCCCTTTCGCCGTCGGACGGTCCTGGCGGATTCGAAGACGGGGGATCGTCCGCATGTTGCCCTTGATCGGCGTGGGCGTGATCGTCCTGGGCTTCGCCCTGCGGTTCAATCCGCTGCTGGTGGTGGTCTGCGCCGCCATGGCCTCGGGTCTGGCCGCGGGCCTTGGTCCGCTTGAGGTGCTGGCCGCCTTCGGCAAGGCCTTCAACCAGAACCGCTATGTCAGCATCGCCTGGCTGATCCTGCCCGCCATCGGCGTGCTCGAGCGCTCGGGCCTGCAGGAGCGCGCGCGGATGGCGATCAAGAGCCTGAAGGCCGCCACCGCCGGCCGGATCCTGGTCGTCTACCTGCTGCTGCGCCAGCTGACGGCGGCCATGGGCCTGATCTCGATTGCCGGCCACGCCCAGACCGTGCGTCCCCTCGTCGCGCCGATGGCCGAGGCCGCCGCCGAGAACCAGGGCGAGCTGGACGACGCCGCCCGCGACCAGGTCAAGGCCATGAGCGCCGGCACCGACAATGTCGGCGTCTTCTTCGGCGAGGACGTCTTCATGGCCATCGGCTCGATCCTGCTGATCGTCGGCTTCCTCGACCAGAACGGCCTGGTGGTCGAGCCGCTGCACCTTTCGGTCTGGGCCATCCCGACGGCGATCTGCGCCTTCCTCGTGCACGGGGCGCGCCTGCTGCTCTTCGACCGCAAGCTCTCGAAGCGGGAGGTGAAGGCATGATCGGCCTGCCGCTCGTCTACCTGCTGGCCGGCTTCATGTTCACGGCCTTCGCGGCCCTGAGCCTTAGCGACAAGGCCAACCCGAAGCGCCTGGGCAACGCCGCCTTCTGGGGCCTGTTCGCGATCAGCTTCCTGTTCGGCGACAGCCTGGGCGACCTGGGCAACGGTTTCCTGGTGGTGGCGCTGGCCCTGCTGGCCGGCACGGGCCGCCTGGGCGTCGGCCAGCCCAGGACCACCACGGGCGAGGAGCGCGCGCAGATGGCGCAGCGCTTCGGCCTCAAGCTGTTCCTTCCCGCCCTGCTGATCCCGATCATCGTGCTGGCGGGCACCTTCACCTTCAAGGTCCTGACCTGGAACGGCCAGCACGTCGTCGATCCCAAGCAGGCGACCCTGGTGTCCCTGGCCATCGCCGCCGTCGTCGCCGCCGTCCTCGCCCAGCGCCTGTTCGGCCAGCCCGCCGCCTCGCCCCTGCAGGAAGGCCGCCGCCTGATGGACTTGGTCGGCTGGGCCGCCCTGCTGCCGCAGATGCTGGCGGCCCTGGGCGCTGTCTTCGCCCTGGCGGGCGTGGGCCAGACCATCGGCGACATCACCCTGGCGATCACGCCGGTCGACAGCCGCCTGGCCGTCGTCGTGGCCTATTGCCTGGGGATGGCGATCTTCACGGTGATGATGGGCAACGCCTTCGCCGCCTTCCCGGTGATGACCGCCGGCATCGGCCTGCCGCTGGTGATCGGCCGCTTTGGCGGCGACCCGGCCGTGGTCTGCGCCATCGGCATGCTGTCGGGCTTCTGCGGCGCCCTGCTGACGCCGCTGGCCGCCAACTTCAACCTCGTCCCCGCCGCGCTCCTGCAGCTGAAAAACCGCTACGCCGTCATCCAGGCCCAGGCGCCGACGGCGGTGCTGATGCTGCTGATCAACATGGTCCTGATGTATGTCCTCGCTTTCCGCTGAGACCGCCGCCCGCTTCGCCCAGGCCGCCCTGGGCCACGTCGCCCGCGAGTACCCCAACAAGCTCGATCACGTGCTGGCGAGCGGCGCCGACGCGCTGGGTCCGCGCGCCTTGCACCTGATCTTCTTCGGCAGCTTCGACTGGCACTCGTGCGTCCATGGCTACTGGACCCTGGCGACGCTCCTGCGCCTGCATCCCGAAATCGCCGAGGCCTCGGCGATCCGGGCCCTGTTCGATGACGCCTTCACCGCAAAAAAGGTCGCCGCCGAGGTCGCCTATCTGGCCCGCCCAGAAAGCCGGGGCTTCGAGCGCCCCTACGGCTGGGCCTGGCTGCTGAAGCTGCAGGCAGAACTGCTGGCCCACGACGCGCCCTGGGCCGCGACACTGCAGCCCCTGGCCGACGCCTTCGTCGCCCGCTACCGCGCCTTCCTGCCGATCGCCGACTATCCGATCCGGGCCGGCGTGCATTCCAACACCGCCTTCGCCCTGGCGCTCGCCGCCGACTATGCCGACGCAACCGGCGACGCCGAGTTCCGCGCCCTGCTCGCGGGCAAGGCCGCCGCCTGGTACGGTCAGGACCGCGCCTGCCAGGCCTGGGAGCCCTCGGGCGACGACTTCCTGTCCTCGGCCCTGGTCGAGGCCCTGGCCATGCGCCGCCTGCAACCGGAAACCTTCGCGACCTGGTTCGCCGCCTTCCTGCCGGACCTGGCCGAACGCCGGCCCGCCACGCTGTTCTCCCCGCCCAGCGTCAGCGACCGCACCGACGGCAAGATCGCCCACCTCGACGGCCTGTCGCTGTCGCGCGCCTGGTGCTGGCGCGCCGTGGCCAAGAACGCCCCGCCGGCCATCGCCGCCGTCGCGCTGGAGGCCGCCGACCTGCATCTGGCCGCCGCCCTGCCCCACGTGACCGGCGACTACATGGGCGAGCACTGGCTGGCGAGCTTCGCCCTGCTGGCGATGCTGGAATAAGGAACCTCCCCCTCTGGGGGAGGCGATCGCGCAGCGATCGGTGGGGGGCGTAGCTGGGGATCGGCCGACATCCAGGAAGCTGAAAACTTCCCCCCGCCGGCCTACGGCCGCCTCCCGCAGAGGGGGAGGTTCATCTACTGTGCCCCGCCGACCGCAACCGGATTCGTCTACCCGTGCTCCTGATCCCCGTCGCCGACCTCACCGAAGCCCAAGCCGTCGAGGAACTGGAGCGTCTCGCCGACGAGATGGCCGGGCACGACCTCCGCTACTATCAGGACGACGCGCCGACGGTCAGCGACGCCGAGTACGACGAGCTCAAGCGCCGCAACGCCGACATCGAGGCGCGCTTCCCCCACCTGATCCGCGAGAACTCGCCGTCGCTGAAGGTCGGCGCCGCGCGCTCGGCCCAGTTCTCGCCGGTCGAACACGGCGTGCCGATGCTCAGCCTCGACAACGCCTTCTCCAATGACGAGGCGACCGAGTTCGACGCCCGCATCCGCCGCTTCCTGCGCATCGGCGCCGACGAGCCGGTGTTCTACACCGCCGAGCCCAAGATCGACGGCCTGTCGGCCTCGATCCGCTACGAGAAGGGCGTGCTGATCCAGGGCGCCACGCGCGGCGACGGCCGCGTGGGCGAGGACGTCACGGCCAACCTCAAGACCATCGCCGACATCCCCCACAAGCTGAAGGGCTCGGGCTGGCCGGACGTGATCGAGATCCGCGGCGAGGTCTATGTCGAGCTCGAAGCCTTCGCCGCCTTCAATCGCGCGGCCGAGGAAGCCGGCCAGCGCACCTACGCCAACCCGCGCAACTTCGCCGCCGGTTCGCTGCGCCAGATCGACCCCAAGATCAGCGCCACGCGGCCCTTGCGCTTCTTCGGCTACGCCTGGGGCCTGGCGTCCGAGCCCTTCGCCGCCGGCCAGTGGGAAGCGCTGGAAAAGCTGGAGGAATGGGGCTTCGTCACCACCGCCCCGCCCGCCCAGAAGGTCGAGGGCGCGCAGGGCCTGCTCGACGTCTACGCCCACTTCGAGACCCTGCGCCCGCAGCTGCCGTTCGACATCGACGGCGTGGTCTACAAGGTCGACGACCTGGAGCGGCAGCGCCGCCTGGGCTTCGTCTCGCGCTCGCCCCGCTGGGCCATCGCCCGCAAGTTCCCCGCCCAGCGCGCCAAGACCATTCTTGAGGCCATCGACATCCAGGTCGGCCGCACCGGCGCCCATACGCCCGTCGCACGCCTCAAGCCCGTCACCGTCGGCGGCGTCTCGGTGACCAACGCCACCCTGCACAACGCCGACGAGATCGCCCGCCTCGACGCCCGCATCGGCGACACCGTCGTGCTGCAGCGCGCCGGCGACGTGATCCCGCAGATCGTCGAGGTCGACCTCGAAGCGCGCCCCGAGGGCGCGGAGCCCTACGTGTTCCCGCACGTCTGCGAATGCCCGCTGAAGACGGCCCTGACCCAGGAGATCAACGCCAACGGCGTGGAGTCKGTCGTCCGCCGCTGCACCGGCGAGTTCGCCTGCCCGTTCCAGCGCGTCGAGCACCTGCGCCACTTCGTCTCGCGCCGCGCCTTCGACATCGAGGGCCTGGGCGAAAAGCAGCTGCAGGCCTTCTTCGAGGAGGGCTGGATCAACGAGCCGGCCGACATCTTCAAGCTGGCCAAGGACGAGGAGAAGCTGGCAGCCTTGCGCGAACGCGACGGCTACGGCGAGACCTCGGTCAAGAACCTCGTGGCCGGCATCGAGGCCCGGCGCACGATCGGCCTCGATCGGATGATCTACGGCCTGGGCGCGCGCGACATCGGCGAGACCACCTCGACGGTGCTGGCCCGTCACTTCGACACCTTCGCCGACCTTCGGGCAGCGTCCGAAGCCGCCGCCGCCGGCCTGCCGGGCGCGACCTATCTGGAACTGTCGACCGCCGCCGGCGTCGGACCCAAGGCGCTGGATCTCCTCGTGGAGGCCGGCCGCGCCGGCGTGCCGGCCGATCCCTGGCCCCAGTCCGAAGACCTGGAGCTGAAGATCGGCCAGGTGGTTCCGAAACTGACCAAGCCGGCCCGCGCGGCGCTGGCCCAGCGCTACGGAACCTGGGACGCCTTCGCGCAAGGCCTGGCCGAGGCCGCCAAGGGCGCGCCGGGCGACGACTATCTGCATCTGGCCGCCGTCGACGGCGTCGGCCCGGTGGCCGCCCAGTCGCTGGCCCGCTTCTTCGCCGAAGAGCACAATCGCCAGAAGGTCGAGAACCTGCTGGGCGAGCTCGACGTCCAGGCCGTGGCCAAGCCCAAGACCGACACCGCCGTGGCCGGCAAGACCGTCGTCTTCACCGGCTCGCTGGAGAAGATGACCCGCGACGAGGCCAAGGCTCAAGCGGAGTCGCTGGGCGCCAAGGTCGCCTCGTCGGTCTCCAAGAAGACCCATCTGGTCGTCGCCGGTCCCGGCGCGGGCTCCAAGCTCAAGACCGCCCAGGACCTCGGCATCCAGGTGATGACCGAGGACGAATGGCTGGCCCTGGTCGCCGGCTGATGAAGGTCGTCGCCATCGACTTCGAGACGGCCAACGAGACCCGGTCGAGCCCCTGCTCGATCGGCCTGGCCTTCATCGAGGACGGCGCGGTCGCCCGCGTCGACCACCACTACATCCGGCCGTGGGACATGCGCTTTGCGCCGTTCAACATCGCCTTCCACGGCATCGGCCCGAGCCATGTAGCAGACGCCGACGAGTTCCCCGCCGTGCTCGACCGGCTGCGCGAGGATCTGGACGGCGCCCTGGTGCTGGCCCACAACGCCGCCTTCGACATCAGCGTCATCCGCCGCACCTGCGAGCACTATGGGATCACGCCACCGGCCTTCGACTACATGTGCACCGTACAGGTCGCCCGCAGCGTCTGGCCCGGCCTGCCCTCGCACAAGCTGAACGTGGTCGGCCGTCACCTGGGCGTCAGCTTCAAGCACCACGACGCGGCCGGCGACGCCTATGCCTGCGGCCAGGTGGCCCTCGCCGCCGCCGGAGCGACGGGCGCGGGCCGTATCCACGACCTGCCCGGCCGCATCGGCCTGACGCTGGGCCGGCTGAGCCGGGACGCCTACGCCCCCTCGCAGAGCCGCAGCCTTCCCAGGAAGGCCCCGCCCCCGCCGCGCCCCGTCCTGCCGCCCGGCGCCGAGCGCCGGCTGGCCGGCCGCACGGTGGTCTTCACCGGCCAGCTCGACACCATGAGCCGACCCGACGCCCAAGGCCTGGCCGCGGCGATGGGCGCGCGCGTGGTCCTCTCGGTGACCAAGACCGTCGACCTGGTGGTCGCCGGCCCCGGCGCCGGCGCCAAGCTGCGCACGGCCCGCGAGCGGGGATTGCAGGTGATGGACGAAGAGGCCTGGCTGGCGCTGGTCAGCTAGCCCCTCTGCTCCTCAAGAAACCTCCCCCCGCGGGGGAGGCGGCCGAAGGCCGGTGGGGGGACGTTTTCAGCTGTCGAGGTGTTGGCGGATTTCGCAGTCACGCCCCCCACCGATCGCTTCGCGATCACCTCCCCCACAGGGGGAGGTTCCTTTGGCCAAGGCTTACTTCCCCCAAAACGCCGCCAGCCGGTCCTTCCACAGCACCGCCCAGGTGTGGCTGCCGTGGCCCTTGGTCTTTTCACTCGCCGGCAGCAGCACGAACTGCCCGTGCTTCAGCCGCTTTACCTCGCGCTCGGCGATGCCCAACTCCGGCGGATTGATGAAGTCGTCGGCCGAGTTGATCCACAGCACCGGAACCTTAATCTTCTCCAGCCCCGCCGACGGGTCATAGGTGCGCGAGGCGTCGACCTGGTAGAGCAGGTCGTTGGCGTCCAGGCCCGCGATGCGGCGGTTGAAGTCGGCCTCCAGCGCCTTGTCGGTCGCCTCGCGGGTCGGCAGGGCCAGCTGCATCGGCAGGGCCGAGGCGCCGGCGATGATCAGGAAGTCGGTCGCCGTGCGCAGGCCCTGCATCGGCTGCTGGGCGTAGTCGCCGCCGTTCCAGGCCGGGTCGGCCTTGATGGCGTCCATGGTCATCTTGCGCCACATGCGGTTACGGCCGGCGATGGCCACCGGCTGGCAGGCGAACGGCGCCAGCTTGGCGGCGAAGCCCGGATAGGTCTCGCCCCAGACGAAGGCGTGCATGCAGCCCATCGAGGTGCCCATCAGCAGTTGCAGGCGATCGACCTTCAGGCCCTCGACCAGCAACTGGTGCTGGGCCCGCACCATGTCGTCGTAGTCGTAGTGCGGGAAACTGGCCTTCAGCCCGTCCGAGGGCTTGGAGGATTTCCCGTGGCCGACGCCGTCGGGCAGGATCACGTACCACTTGGCCGGATCCAGCAGGCCGCCCGGCGCCAGCAGCTCGTTGGCGAACTGCGGCGACAGGAACTGCTTTCCGCTGCCGCCCGTGCCGTGCAGCACCATCACCGCATTGGTCACCCGCCCTTGCGCGTCGTGCTTTGGCTCGCCCAGCGTCGTGTAGTGCAGCCGCAGTTCCGGCAGGGTCTCGCCCGAACCGAACTTGAAGTCGCGAACGACGAAGTCGCCTTCCTTGGGCGTCACGGCCGGCGCGGCCAGGGCCGAGGTCCCGAAAAGAGCAACACCCAGGGCCAGGCTGGCGGCGAAACGACGGATCATGGCGCTCCTCATGCGCGGACGGTTTCGAACACCTGCCGCAGGTTCGCCGCGCGCGCCCCCTGCGACCGGATCATCAGGAACTTGCCCGAGAACTCGCCCGGCAGGGTCCAGGTCCCCTCCACTTCCGAGCCGTCGGCGCTGAGCGTGCCGGCGTAGAACACGTCGTGCTCCCAGCCGCTCGCGCCGTCATAGGTCTTGGTGAAGGTCAGGCTGGCGCCCGAGCGCTTGCCCAGCAGGGTCGAGAACACCTCGGCCACGCCGTATTCGTCGTAGGCGACCTCGTGCACCGCCCCGCTGACCCACGCGCCGCTTTCCAGCACGGTGGCGGTGAACGGCACGGGCGCGACGGCGGCGGGGTAGGAATAGAGCCCCTGCCAGACGCCGGTCAGGTTGGCGGGCGCCTCGCTCATGGCGTCAGTTCTTCTCGAGACGGGCCACGAGGCTGGAGGTGTCCCAACGATTGCCGCCCATGGCCTGAACCTCGCCGTAGAAGCCGTCGATCATCCGGGTCATGTCGAGGGCCGCGCCGTTGCGGGCCGCCTCGTCCAGCGCGATGCCCAGGTCCTTGCGCATCCAGTCGACGGCGAAGCCGAACTCGAACTCGCCGCGCGACATCGTCCCCCAGCGGTTCTCCATCTGCCAGGACTGGGCCGCGCCCTTGGAGATCGCCGCCAGTACGTCGTCGGTCGGCAGGCCCGCGCGCTTGGCGAAGTCCAGCGCCTCGGCCACGCCCTGCACCACCCCGGCGATGGCGATCTGGTTGCACATCTTGGTCAGCTGGCCCGCGCCCGACGGTCCCATGCGGCGCATGGCCTTGGCGTAGACCGAAAGCACCGGCTCGGCGGCGGCGTAGGCGGCCTCGTCGCCGCCGACCATGATGGTCAGCTGGCCGTTCTCGGCGCCCGCCTGGCCGCCGGACACCGGCGCGTCGAGGAAACCGACGCCCTTCTGGGCGCAAAGGTCGGCCATCTCGCGCGCCACCTTGGCCGAGGTGGTGGTGTGGTCGACGATGATGGCGCCGGCCTCCAGCGCGGGAAGGATTTCCGCCACCACCGCGCGGACGTCGTCGTCGTTGCCGACGCACAGGGCCACCAGCTGCGCGCCCTTGCTGGCCCCGGCGATGGTCGGATCGCTCGTCCCGCCGTGCTTTTCCACCCAGCGTGCGGCCTTCTCGGCGGTGCGGTTGTAGACGGTCACCTCGTGGCCGGCGGCCTGCAGGTGGCCCGCCATCGGAAAGCCCATGACGCCAAGACCGATGAACGCCGTCTTCATGCGCGAGACTCCTTGCCGCACCCTGCGAATTGGCCCCGTGCATGAGCCCTTCGGGCCCGTATCGCAACGCCATTTTAACGTCCTGCGGGCAGGTTGCCCCGACAGGGTTAAGCAGGCTTAAGCACGATGGCGTCGACCGGCGAAGCGCCGATCATCATCAAGAAGGTCAAGAAGGGCGGCGGCCATGGTCACCATGGCGGCGCCTGGAAGGTGGCCTATGCCGACTTCGTGACGGCGATGATGGCCTTCTTCCTGCTGATGTGGCTGCTCAACACCACCAGCCCCGAACAGAAGCAGGGCATCGCCGACTACTTCGCCCCGGCCTCGATCTCGTCCAGCACCAGCGGCTCGGGCGGCATCCTGGGCGGCACCTCGCTGGGCGACGACGGCGCCAAGGCCGACGGCAAGATGTCGGTCGTCCAGCAGATGGCCCCCGAAGCCCCCGACCAGACCAACCAGGACGGCCAGTCCTCGACCACCGCCAGCCTCGACTCGGCCAGCGAGCAGGCCCTGCGCGACGCCCTGGCCAAGAAGGAGCAGGACAGCTTCGCCTCGGCCGCCCAGTCCCTGCGCCAGTCGCTGCAGGACATGCCCGAACTGGCCGAACTGTCGAAGCAGATCCTCATCGACCAGACCCCGGAAGGCCTGCGCATCCAGCTGGTCGACCAGGAAGGCCGCTCGATGTTCAAGGAGGGCTCGCGCGAGCCCAACGACCGCGCCCGCCTGCTGCTGCGGGCCGTGGCCAAGGTCATCAACCAGCTGCCCAACCGCATCACCGTCTCGGGCCACACCAGCGCCGACCAGCGCGGCCGCAAGGCCGACAGCGACTGGGCCCTGTCGGCCCAGCGCGCCGACTCCTCGCGGCAGATTCTCCGCGGCGCCGGCGTCGACGACGACCGCATCTACCAGGTTTCGGGCAAGGCCAACTCCGAACCGCTGTACGCGGACGATCCGACCCTGGCCGGCAACCGCCGCATTTCCATCGTTCTGCTGCGCGAAAAGCCCGTCCTGCCCGATAACCTGTGACCGTTAGCCGCGTCGCGCGTTTGTCCTGCTTGCACAACGGCCCGGCATGCCGCCTAATCACCTTCACGGTTTAGGCGGGGGCCTGACCGGGCGTAAGGGGATTGGGAAGACGTGACGCAGCATTTTCCGACGCGACAGCTTCGGTTCTTCCTGACGGCTCCGACCCCTTGCCCGTACCTGCCCGGCCGCCAGGAACGGAAGGTGTTCACCCACCTGCCCCTCTCCGACGGACCCGGCGTCAACGACAGCCTGACCCAGGTCGGCTTCCGTCGCTCCCAGAACATCGCCTACCGCCCGGCCTGCGAGACGTGCCGCGCCTGCCAGTCGGCCCGCGCGCCCGCCGCCGACTATGAATTCTCGCGCTCCGAGCGCCGCGCCCTGAACCGCAACAACGATCTGGTCCGCTGCCTGGTCGAGGCCGAGGCCACGCTGGAGCAGTTCGAGCTGCTGCGCCGCTACCTCACCGCCCGCCACGCCGACGGCGGMATGGCGGAAATGACCTGGCCCGACTACGTGGCCATGGTCGAAGACACCGCTGTCCGCACCCACCTGATCGAGTATCGCCGCCCGTCGGTGGATCGCGGCCCGGGCGAACTGGTCGCCTGCGTGCTGGTCGACGTGCTCGCCGACGGCCTGTCGCTGGTCTACAGCTTCTACGACCCGACTGAGGAACGCCGCAGCCTGGGCTCGTTCATCATCCTCGACCACATCGTCCAGGCCCGCCTGACCGGCCTGCCCTACGTCTATCTGGGCTACTGGGTCCCGGGTTCCGAGAAGATGGCATACAAGGCCCGCTTCTCGCCGCTGGAGATCCTCAAACCAGGCGGCTGGTCGCTGATGTCGGCCCGCGAACGCGGCGCCCGCCCGCCCAAGGCCGCCCCGGCCCCTGCGGTGCGCGAGATCGAACTGTCCGACGCCGTACCGCTGACCGAACTGCCGGCGGCGGGAAAGCCGTAGGGAGAAACCCTCTCCACCTGCCTTTATCTCCCGTCATTCCCCCCCCCTTGTGGCGGGAACCCCTGCTTCCGTACACACGTGAAGCGCCAGCGGCGCGCTCAGCGCGCCGCCCCACCCATCATTGCAGCTTACAGAGGGTTTCCCGCCACAAGGGCGGGAATGACGGGATCAAGGGGACGGGCTCAAGGGAGAGGGTTACATCACCGCGACCAGGCCACCCCGCCGTCCACCGCCAGAGTGGACCCCACTACATAGTCCCCCGCCCGCGAGGCGAGATAGATCGCCGCCCCCGCCATGTCCTCGGCCTCGCCGATGCGGCCGGCGGGGATGAACTTGGCCACCGCGTCGGCGTGGTCGCGGGCGACGCGGTTCATGTCGCTGGCGAAGGCGCCCGGCGCGATGGCCGACACCGCGATGTTCTCCGGCGCCAGGCGCAGGGCCATGCGCTTGGTCATGTGGATCAGGCCGGCCTTGCTGGCGCCGTACGGATAGGTCTCCTCCTTGGTCACCGACAGGCCGTCGATCGAGGCGATGTTGATCACCTTGGCCACGCGGGCCTTGGCTGCCTCGCGCAGCGGGGCCAGCAAGGCCTGGGTCAGGAAGAAGGGCGTCTTCATGTTGAGGTCGACGGTCTTGTCCCAGCCGGCCTCGGGAAACTCGTCGATGCCCGCGCCCCAGGCCGCGCCGGCGTTGTTCACGAGAATGTCGAGCTTGTTCTCGCGCTCGAGGATGCGGGCGGCCAGGCCCTGCACGCCCTCCATCGTCGAGATGTCGCCGGGCAGCGAGACGCACTCGCCGAACTGCGACAGCTCCTGTGCGGCCTCGTCGCAGGCGGCGGCCTTGCGGGCGGTGATGTAGACCCTGGCCGCGCCGTGGCGCAGGAAGCCTTCGACGATCATCCGGCCGATGCCGCGCGAACCGCCGGTGACGAGGGCCACCCGGCCCTCGAGCGAAAACAGATCCTGCATGTGATTTCCTCCGTCAGCCCTTTGGCGGGCCTTATTTTTCGGGATTGATGAGCGCCTGGTAGACCAGGGTGGAAGCACGGTCGCCAAGGTCGCGCAGGGCCGGATCGCCGTCCTTGGCCAGCACGTGGATCATGCCCAAGAAGAAGAGGTCGTTCTCGGGATCGATCCAGAACCAGGTGCCGGCCGCGCCGCCCCAGCTGTAGGTCCCCTTCCCCGCCAGCGTGCCCGCGCGGGCCGGATCAGTGATCACCATGAAGTCGAGGCCGAAGCCCTTGCCGCTGGCCTTGGAGAACTCGGCCTTGGGGTCGTCGAGGATCGCGTCGGGCAGGTGGTCGGAAGCCATCAGCTTGACCGAGGCCGGCGACAGGATCCGCGCCCCGTCCAGTTCGCCGCCGTTCAGCAGCATCTGGCAGAAGCGGGCGTAGTCGGCGTTAGTCGACACCAAACCACCGCCGCCCGAGGCCACCACCGGCGGCTTGGTGACGTCCAGCACCATGAAGCCGTCGGCCGGCTGGATCTTCTGCTCCTTGCCGTTCCACATGTAGAGGCTGGCCAGGCGATCGGCCTTCTCGGCCGGCAGCCAGAAGCCGGTGTCCTTCATCTTCAGCGGGTCGAAGATCCGGGCCTGCATGAAGTCAGGCAGGCTCTGGCCCGACAGCTTCTCGACGATGAAACCCTGGATGTCGACGGCGACGCTGTACTTCCATTGCTTGCCGGGCGGGCCCACCAGCGGCAGCTTGGCCACCTTCTCGACGAACTCCTGGCCGCTCTTGGAGCCCAGCACGCCGGTCGAGACATAGGCCTTGTCGATCGGGTTGTTGGGCACGAGGCCGTAGGCGAAGCCGCCGGTGTGGCTCATGATCTCGCGCATGGTCGGCGGCCGGTCGGCGGCCTCGGTCACGAACGAGCCGTCGGCGTTGACGCCCTTGTAGACGCGCAGGTTGGCGAACTCCGGCACGTACTTGGTCACCGGGTCGTCGAGGCTCCACTTGCCCTCCTCGAAAAGGATCATCATCGCCACGCCCGTGACCGGCTTGGTCTGGGAGTAGATGCGGAAGATCGTGTCCTTGGTCATCGGCGGGCCGCCAAAGCCCCGCGCGCCATAGGTCTCGAAGCTGACCACCTTGCCGTGGCGCACCAGCATGGTCGTCGCCCCCSGCAGGTGGCCGGKGGCGACCAGGTCCTTCATCAGGGCGTCGAGGCGCTTGAGCCGTTCGGGCGAGACGCCGACGCTTTCCGGCGCGGCCGCGACCAGATGGTCCTTCGGCGCGGCCAGGGCGGGCGCGCCGCTCCACGCCAGGGACAGAGCCAGGGCCGTCGCCAACCCGAAACGCCGCCCCGAACCTTGCCTAGCCATCGCGTCACCCCAAACAGTCGTTTGAAGCGACCTTACCCAGGATTGCGACAGGCGCAATCGCGCCGCGCCCGGTCGGCGCGGCGCGATCGTCGAAACACGGCTACTTTTTCTTCTTCGCGTTGGCGGCGAAGACCGCCAGGAACACCGTTCCCACCCCGGCGAACACCGCGATCAGGCTGGCGAAGATCGCCACGACTTCTTGGAGTCGCCGTCGGCGGCATGGGCCAGGGCCGGCGTCGCCAGCAACATCGCGCTGGCCAGCAGCGTCTTCACGGTCGTCATCGAGAAAGCCCCCACACACGGATACCGGCCCGAGCTAACCCGCCCGCCACCTTCGCGGCAAGGCGGATCACGGATCTACTTGCCCGGGAACAGCGCCTTGTCCGCCGCCTGGGCCATCAACTCGTACCCGGCGTCGTTGGGATGCAGGTGGTCGCCGTTGTGCAGGCCCTCGCGGATCCGGCCGGGCTTGGCGTCGTCACGGACGGCCGCGTCGAAGTCGATGACGCCGTCGAACTCGCCGCCGGTGCGGATCCAGGCGTTGACCGCTTGGCGCGTGGCCTCGCCCTTGTCGTGATAGTAGGCCGCGCCCTCGAACGGCGGGATGACGCCGCCATAGACCTTCACGCCGCGCGCGTGGGCCCGGGCGATCAGCTGGCGATAGCCCGCGATCAGGTCTTCGGGACCGACCACGTCGGCGGTGAAGCCCGGCTGCACGGCCCGGCCGATGTCGTTGATGCCTTCCAGCACCACCACCGCCTTGACGCCCGCCACGCTCAGCACGTCGCGGTCGAAGCGCGACAGCGCGCTGGGGCCCGAGACCTCGCGCAGCAGCCGTCCGCCGCCGACGCCCATGTTGACGACGCTCCAGCCCTGACCGCGCGCGGCCAAGCGGGCCGCCAGCTGTTCGGGCCAGCCCTTGTCGGCGTTGGGGGTCGAGCCCGAGCCTTCGGTGATCGAGTCGCCGATGGCCACCAGCACCGGCGCCTCGCCCTGCCCGCGCACCTCGACGCCGCTGATCAGGCCCGGCCCCTTGAGGGCTTCCTCGCCGGGGATCGCGTCCTTGGCGACGTGGTTGCCGGGCGGGGCCACGAACAGGCGCACGCGGTGGCCGGCCGGGGCCTGGGTCCCGACGTAGAAGACCGACGCCGACACGTAGTCCATCGCCTTCACCGGTAGGATCACCGGATCGCTCAGCACCGGCGCCGCCGGCGGGATCGTGAACTCGGCCTTGCCGCCGACCGTCACCGCGATCGGCGCGCCCAGGATCTTGCCGTCCGCTCCGGCCGGCGCGAGCGTGATCGCCCCCACCGCCAGCGGACGCTCGTTCAGTTCGTTCGACAGGCGCAGCCGCACGGCGTCGCCGCCGGCGTTCAGGCGCATCACCTGGCGCACGGTGACGTCGGTGAAGGCCCGCGCTTCGCCCGGACGCGCGACGGCCTGCGGCGCGATCGGCGCGTTGCCCCAGGCGCTGCGCCAGGCAGGCGCCGGGGCGACGGCGGCCGCGGGGGCTTTCGGCGCGGCCAGCAGCGGCGCGGGCGCCAGCGCCAGCAAAACGGCGGCGGACAGGATGGATCGGTTCATCGGCGTTTCCCCACAACGGCGGTTGACGTCCGCCGCCTCAGTGATATTCTCAATATATCGATCAATTGTCCATATTGTGAGAATTGATCGATGGATCGAAGCTCGATCCTTCCCTGTTCTGCCTGACCTCGTACTTCCCCCTCTGAGGTCCAGGAGCGCCGGCCCCGCCGTCGCTCCTTTCTTTTTGCCTCAAGCTCAGGGACGGCCCGCGCAGGTGGGCTCGCCACGCGCCGAGGCGTCGGCGACGGCGCGCAGCACCAGCTTCGAGGCCGGGACCTTGGCCCCCTTCAGCCCCTTGGCCACGATGCCGGCGGCCATCCGCGCGCCCAGCTCGTTGGGATGGGTGGTGTCGTTGATGCCTTCGGGGTGGCTGGCGATCTTGTCGGCCGCCGAATAGATCATGAAGCGCTTGGCGCCCTCGGCCTCGCCCAGCTTCTGCAGGACGGCCTGGCTTTCCTTGTCCAGGTCGATCAGCGGCGTCTTCGTTTCCGCCGCCACCCGCCGCACGGTCGCCGAGTAAGGGCCGTGGGCGTCCTGGATCTGGCCGTCCTTGAAGATCAGCTTGGCGATCGGGGTGATCAGCACCGGCTTGGCGCCGGCCGTGCGCACGTCGGCCACGAACCGACGCAGGTTGTCGGCATAGGCCCCGTTCGGGTCGGTGAAGCGGACGATCTTCTTGGTGTCGGCGTCGTTGTGGCCGAACTGGATCAGGACGGTGTCGTCCTTCTTCAGCTGCGCCATCAGCACCGACCACAGCCCCTCCTCCTGGAAGGTCTTGGTCGAGCGCCCGCCGCGGGCCAGGTTGACGATCTGCGCCTCCGGCTTCAGCGAGCACTTCAGCACCATGCCCCAGCCCATCTGCGGGAAGCTGCGAGCGCTGTAGTCGGCGGCGGTGGAATCGCTGGCGATGACGATCCGGTTCGGGTCGGCCAGGGCGGCCGGCGCCGCCCCCATGACCAGAGCCAGTGCGAGGGCGGCGGCGATCTTCATCAGCGGGTCTCCGCCAGGATTGAACGGTCGATCTCGGAGACGGAGTTGACGCCGGTCAGCGCCATGGCCACCCGCATCTCCTTCTCCATCAGGTCCAGAAGCTGGGTCACGCCCGCCTGGCCGCGCGCGGCCAGGGCGTAGACGGCGGCCCGGCCCAGGAGGACGCCCTTGGCGCCCAGGGCCAGCATCCGCACCACGTCGAGGCCCGAGCGCACCCCGCCGTCGGCCAGCACGGTCAGCTTGTCGCCCACCGCCTCGGCGATGGCCGGCAGCGCCTTGGTCGACGACAGCACGCCGTCCAGCTGGCGGCCGCCATGGTTGGACACCACGACGCCGTCGGCGCCGATGTCGGCGGCGGCCTTGGCGTCCTCGGGATCGAGCACGCCCTTGATGACCAGCGGCCCCTTCCAGGACTGCCGGATCCATTCCAGGTCCTTCCACTGGATCGAGGAGTCGAAATTGGCCCCCAGCCAGCCCATGAAGTCCTCAAGGCCCGTATTGCCCTTCAGCACCGGGGCGACGTTGCCCAGGGTGTGGGGACGGCCCATGACGCCGACGTCCCACGCCCATTGCGGCCGGCCCATGGCCTGCAGCATCCGGCGCATCGAGGCGTTCGGACCGCTCATCCCTGAGTGCGCGTCGCGATAGCGAGCCCCCGGCACCGGCATGTCGACGGTGAAGACCAGGGTGGTGGCCCCCGCCGCCTCGGCCCGCGCCAGGAGGTCGCGCATGAAGGCACGATCGCGCAGCACGTAGAGCTGGAACCACAGGGCCCGGCTCGACGCCGCCGCCACCTCGTCCACGTCGCACACCGACACCGTCGACAGGCACAGCGGCACGCCCTTGGCCGAAGCCGCGCGCACCGCCTGGCATTCGCCGCGGCGAGCGTACATGCCCGTGAGGCCCACGGGGGCCAGCACCACGGGCATTGACTGCTCCACGCCGAACAGGCTGGTCGCCGTCGAGACCTTGGACACGTCCTTGAGCACCCGCTGTCGCAGGGCGAGGTCCGCCAGGTCGGAGACGTTGCGGGCCAGGGTCCGCTCGGCGTAGGCGCCGCCGTCGATGTAGTCGAAGAGGAAGCGCGGCAGCTTGCGCCGCGCAGCCTCACGGAAGTCGGTGGTCGACGAGACGATCATGGAAGGACGATCGATCTACTGCAGGTTCACGAACGCGCCGCCGTCGACCAGCAGGGCCGCGCCGGTGACGTAGTTGGCCAGGTCCGAGGCCAGGAACACGATCGGGCCGGCCAGGTCGTCGGGCTCGCCCAGGCGCCCCAGCGGGATGCGGCCGCTCATGTATTCGCGCTTGGCGACGTCGGCGAGGTCTTCCTTGTTGATCGCGGTCTCGATGGTGCCCGGCAGCACCGAGTTGCAGCGGATGCCATGCTTGCCCAGCGCGATAGCAGTCGACTGCATCAGGCTGTGCACGCCGGCCTTGGTCGGGGTGTAGTGCGTCTGCATGCCACCGCCGACCAGGGCGCTGATCGACGAGACGGCGATGATCGAGCCGCCGTGCCCCTGCTTGACCATCTGGTTGGCCGCCGCCTGCACCATGTAATAGGCGCCGAACAGGTTCACCTTCATGGTCCGCTCCATCACTTCGGGCGGCATGTCGAGGAAGGCGTGGAACGGGCAGATGCCGGCGTTGTTGACGAAGACGTCGACCTTGCCGAAGGCGGCGACGGCGGCGTCGACGAAGGCCTGGGCGGTTTCGACCTGGGCCACGTCGCCCTTCACGGCGATGGCGCGACGGCCAAGGGCCTCGATCTGCGCCACGGCGTCGGCCGCGCCGGCCTCGTCGGAGTGGTAGTTGATCGCCACGTCCGCGCCGTGACGCGCGGCGCCGATGGCGGCCGCCTTGCCGATACCGCCCGAGGCGCCGGTCACCAGCACCACCTTGTCCTTCAGAAGCATAGTTCCTCCGTCTTCACTCACGCGCGGGGAGGCGTCAGGTCTTTGCGCCTGACCCCCGCTTGCCGTTCCAGCCCAGATCGCGGCTGATCGCGTCGGCGGCCGAACGGATGTCGTCCACCAGGACCCCCATCCGCTCGTCGTCCATGTATTGAGCCGCGCCCGAGACGCTGATGGCCGCCACCACCTGCCCGCCCGCACCGCGCACGGGGGCGGCGACGCAGCGGATGCGGTCCTCGTTCTCTTCAAGGTCGAAGGCCACGCCGCGCTGGGAATAGTCGTGCATCCAGGCGATCCACTGCTCTTCGTTCGGCGCGCCGGCCGCGGCCGGGCCTTCCTTGCGATAGAGCGCGCGCCAGCGGCTCTCGTCGTCGTCCAGCACCAGGGCCTTGCCCAGGCCGGTCGAGCGGATCGGCTGGCGATCGCCCACGCGCGAGGAGATGTTGATGCGGCGACGGCCGGTCAGCTTGTCCAGATAGAGAGCGCGGTCGTCGTCGAGCACGCCCAGGTGGACGGTGTCCTCCAGCTCTTCCCACAGCTTTTCCAGGTGCGGGCGCGCGATGCGCGGCAGATCCATCTGCTGGCTGGCCAGATAGCCCAGCTCCAGAAGCTTCGGACCCAGGCTGTAGCCTTCGCGCGGGGTCTGGGTCAGCAGGCGGCGCTCGACAAGGGCGGTGGCCAGTCGGTGCGTGGTGCTGCGGGTCAGGCCGAGTCGGGCCGCCAGCGCCGGCAGGCCGATGGCCCCCGCGTCGGCCACCACGTCGAGCACGTCCAGGCCGCGAAACAGCGTCTGGCTGCCGCTTGGGCTCTTGGTCGCCGCGCCTTCGTCGTCCGCCACCGGTTCCGCTCCCCTTGACGTGCTGGGTTTCATTTTGTAGCACTACCTCTCATAATATGGAACGCAAGACAAGGGCTCGCGTCAGCGACTCTTTTCTTTCGGTCGCGGGGGTCCTGCGATCAGCGTGTCATACGATGTTCTGGGGAGGTAGCGCGAACAGTCGTTCGCGTCGTTCGGCGGCCCCGCTGGCGCGCCTCCCTTGGTAGGGGCAGATCCGGTCGCGAGAAGACCGGGCGATGGTTGGAGCACGAGATGCCGCTTCCCTTGATCAAGGCTGTTCGCGCCTATGTGGTCCGCGGGGGCGGCGCCGACTATCACGACCAGGGCGAAGGCCACTGGATCGACGACCACATCGCCACCCCGATGTCGCGCTATCCCGAGTACCGCCAGAGCCGCCAGAGCTTCGGCATCAACGTGCTCGGCACCCTGGTCGTCGAGATCGAGGCCGTCGACGGCACGATCGGTTTCGCGGTGACCACCGGCGGCGAACCGGCCGCCTACATCGTCGAAAAGCACCTGGCCCGCTTCCTCGAAGGTCGTGATCCGACCGAGGTCGAGAAGATCTGGGACCAGATGTACTTCTCCACCCAGTACTACGGCCGCAAGGGTCTGGTGGTGAACGCCATCTCGGGCGTCGACCTGGCCCTCTACGACCTGATCGGCAAGCTGCGCCAGGAGCCGGTCTACGCCCTGCTCGGCGGCAAGGTCCGTGACGAGCTGACCTTCTACGCCACCGGCGCGCGTCCGGACCTGGCCAAGGAGATGGGCTTCATCGGCGGCAAGATGCCCCTGCACCACGGCCCGGCCGAAGGTGAAGAGGGCCTGCGCAAGAACCTCCTGGAACTCGAGACCATGCGCAACCGCGTGGGCGAGGACTTCTGGCTGATGTTCGACTGCTGGATGTCGCTGGACCTGAACTACGCCACCAAGCTGGCCCACAAGGCCCACGAGTATGGCCTGAAGTGGATCGAAGAGGCCCTCAGCCCCGACGACTACTGGGGCTATCGCGACCTGAAGAAGAACGCCCCTCCCGGCATGCTGGTCACCACCGGCGAGCACGAAGCCACCCGCTGGGGCTTCCGCATGCTGCTGGAGATGGAATGCTGCGACATCATCCAGCCGGACGTGGGCTGGTGCGGCGGCGTCACCGAGCTGATCAAGATCGCCAACCTGGCCGACAGCAAGGGCGTGATGATGATCCCGCACGGCTCGTCGGTGTACAGCTACCACTTCGTCATCACGCGCCATAACAGCCCGTTCGCCGAGTTCCTGATGATGGCGCCGAAGGCCGACGAAGTCGTGCCGATGTTCCATCCGCAGCTGATCGGCGAGCCCGTGCCGGTCAACGGCAAGCTCAAGCTCGGCGACGCGCCCGGCTTCGGCGTCGAACTGAACCGCGACGTCGGCCTGCACCGTCCCTACCCGCGGTAAGCCGCGTCCCCCTCCCCCATTTTCCCCTAGAGCCAGAAGACCATGAAACTGTTGCGTTACGGCCCGCGGGGCGCCGAAAAGCCCGGCCTGCTGGATTCCGAAGGCAAGATCCGCGACCTCTCGGGCCACGTGTCCGACATCACCGGCGCGGAACTGACCCCGGAAGGCCTGGCCAAGATCGCCGCCATCGACGAGACCACCCTGCCGGTGGTCGAAGGCTCGCCGCGCTACGGCGTGCCGATCGCCAATGTCGGCAAGTTCCTGGCCATCGGCCTGAACTTCGCCGACCACGCCAAGGAAGCGGGCCTGGAGCCTCCGCCCGAGCCGATCTTCTTCACCAAGGCCATCTCGTGCCTCAACGGCCCGAACGACCAGGTCATGCTGCCCAAGGGCGCCGAGAAGGGCGATTGGGAAGTCGAGCTGGGCGTCGTGATCGGCAAGCGCGCCCGCTATGTCGAGCAGGACGAAGCCCTGGACTACGTCGCCGGCTACGTGCTGGTGAACGACGTCTCCGAACGCGCCTTCCAGAAGGAGCTGGGCTCGCAGTGGGACAAGGGCAAAGGCTGCGACACCTTCGGCCCCGTGGGCCCGTGGGTCGTCACCGCCGATGAAGTGGGCGACTGCCAGAACCTCGACATGTGGCTCGACCTCAACGGCAAGCGCATGCAGACCGGCAACAGCAAGACGATGATCTTCGGCGTCGCCGAGCTGATCGCCTACATGAGCCGCTTCGTCACCCTGGAGCCGGGCGACATCCTGACCACGGGCACCCCTCCGGGCGTCGGCGAAGGCCAGAAGCCGGAAAAGATCTTCCTGAAGGCCGGCGACGTCATGACGCTGGGCATCGAGAAGCTCGGCACGCAGCGCCAGGAAGTCATCGCCTGGACCAAGGAAGGCGTCTCGTGACCGTTTACGCCAACCGTTTCGCGGGCCGCACCGCCGTCATCACCGGCGGCGCCTCGGGCCTGGGCAAGGAAACCGCTCGCCGCATCGTCGCCGAAGGCGGCAAGGTCGCCCTGTGGGACCTCAACGCCGACGCGCTGGAAGCCGCCGCCAAGGAAGTCGGCGCGACCTTCACCGTCGCGCTGGACGTCTCCGACGAAGGTCAGGTGGCCGCCGCCACCACGGCCAGCGTCGACGCCCTGGGCAAGATCGACGTGCTCGTGAACTCGGCCGGCATCACCGGCGCCACGGTTCCGGTGCACGAGTTCCCGCTCGACAGCTGGAAGCGCGTCATCGACATCAACCTGAACGGCCTGTTCTACTGCTGCCGTTCGGTGGTGCCGCACATGCTGGCGGCCGGCTACGGCCGCATCGTCAACGTTGCCTCGGTGGCCGGCAAGGAAGGCAACCCGAACGCCAGCGCCTATTCGGCGTCGAAGGCCGGGGTCATCGGCCTGACCAAGTCGCTGGGCAAGGAACTGGCCGGCAAGGGCGTCATCGCCAACAGCCTGACCCCCGCCACCTTCGAAAGCCCGATCCTGGAACAGCTGCCCGCCAGCCAGGTCGAGTACATGCGTTCGAAGATCCCGATGGGTCGCCTGGGCGAAGTCGAGGAAAGCGCCGCGATGGTCTGCTTCATGGCCAGCGAGGAGTGCAGCTTCACCACCGCCGCGACGTTCGACACGTCGGGCGGCCGGACGACCTTCTAGTTTGAGACCGGGCCCGCCCGTCCCTCGGGGCGGGCGGGCCCGGACCTTCAAGAGCCCAAGGGGACAGGCATGGCGTACGCGGGTCCGATCATCGACGCCCACATGCACCTGTGGGATCTCGACAAGCACTACTATTCCTGGCTGCAGGACGTTCCCCTGCCGGGTAACCCGGCGGGCGACATGAGCCTGATCGCCGGCAAGAACTACCTGCCCGCCGACTACGCCGCCGACGCCCTGCCCTGGCGCGTCGAAAGCCTGGTCCACGTCGAGTGCGGCCTGCCCACCGACAAGCAGCTTTCCGAGACCGACTGGCTGGAAGGCCTGATCGCCGCCGGCGCGCCTATCGGCGCCATCGTCGCCGGCGCCAACCTGGACGATCCGAACGTCGAGGCCCTGCTGGAGGCGCACGCCTCGCGGCCGCACGTGCGGGGGATCCGCCAGATCGTCAATTTCCACGAAGACCCGGCCAAGACCTACGGCCCGTCCGACCTGCTGCTCAACGACCAGTGGCGCGCGGGCTTCGGCCTGCTGGCCAGGCATGGCCTGTCGTTCGACCTGCAGCTCTATCCCGCCCAGATGGAAACCGCCGCGGCCCTGGCCGACGCCCATCCCGACATCGCGCTGGTGGTGAACCACGCCGGCATGCCGACCGACCGCGACGAGGCGGGCCTGGCGCTGTGGCGCTCGGGCATGGCCGCGCTGGCCCAGCGCCCGAACGTCACCTGCAAGGTCTCGGGCCTGGCCATGGTCGACCGCGCCTGGACGGTGGACAGCCTGCGTCCGTTCATCCTGCAGGTCATCGAGGCCTTCGGCGTCGAGCGCACCATGTTCGCCAGCAACTTCCCGGTCGAGAAGGTGCACGGCTCGTTCGACGCCTTCTACAGCGCCTACGACGCCGTCACGGCCGGGTTCAGCGACGCCGAGCGCCAGCGCCTGTTCGCCGGCACGGCCGCCGCCGTCTACCGCATCGCCTGAAAACCAAGAAACGACGCCAGGAGGAAACCATGAGCACGCTGACCGAAGGCCGCCCGATCGCCTTCCGCATGCAGCTGAAGCCCGGTGTCGCCGCCGAGTACGAGCGCCGTCACGACGAGCTGTGGCCCGACCTGGCCCAGGCCCTGCGGGAAGCCGGCATCTACGACTATTCGATCTTCCTCGACGAAGAGACCATGAGCCTGTTCGCCGTGCTTCGCCTGAAGCCCGACAACAACAAGGACGCCCTGCCCCTGCAGCCGGTGATGAAGCGCTGGTGGGACTTCATGGCCGACCTGATGGACGTCCATCCGGACAACAAGCCGGTCGAATGGCCGCTCAAGCCCGTCTTCTACTTCGAGGGCTGAGCCAGTGATGATGAAGCGTCCCGCCCTGCTCGGCCTCGCCGCCGCCCTGCTCGCCACCACCGCGCTGGCTGAGCCGACGCGCTACGTCATGACGGCGTTCACCAACGCCAGCCAGTCGAACATGAGCGTGTACGACTCGGCCGACGGCTCGCGCTTCACCCTGCAGAAGCCGCTGGCCTACACCCCGCCCAAGGGGCTGATCCGCGACCCCAGCGTCATCAAGCGCAAGGACGGCTACTACTACGTCGCCTACACCACCGGCTGGACCGGAAACACGATCGGCCTGGCCCGCAGCAAGGACCTGGTCGACTGGACCTTCCTGCGCGACGTCACCGTCGACGTGCCCGGCTCGACCAACACCTGGGCGCCGGAGTGGTTCGTCGACGCCGACGGCTCCGAGCACCTGATCCTGTCGGTCTCGACCACCGGCATCGCCGGCCAGTTCCAGCCTTACCGGATCACGGCCCAGGACGCCGACCTCGCCAGTTGGAGCGCGCCGCGCCCGCTGTCGGGCATGGGCCCCAACTACATCGACGCCTTCGTCGTGCGCGAGGGCTCGCAGTACCAGGCCTTCGCCAAGAACGAGACCACCAAGTTCATCGAGCTCCTGACCGCCCCGTCGCTGGACGGTCCCTGGCAGGTCAAGGGCGGCGGCGACTGGGCCGGCTGGGGCAAGTTCCTCGAAGGCCCCGCCCTGACCCGTACGCCTGAAGGCGCCTGGCGCATCTATTTCGACGAGTACATGGCCAAGCGCTACTGGTACTCCGACAGCACCGACGGCTTCCGCACCTGGACGCCCAAGAAGGAACTGCCCGAGCTGTCGGGCACGGTCCGCCACTTCACGGTGCTGAAGGAAGGCGGCGACCAGGCGGTCGCGGCCAAGCCGGCGCAGGCCCACAAGATCACCTGGGACAAGTACTCCCTGAAGGTCGACGGCAATCGCATCTATTCCTGGGGCGGCGAGTTCCACCCCTTCCGCGTGCCCAGTCCCGACCTGTGGCGCGACATCCTCCAGAAGATGAAGGCCAGCGGCTACAACACCGTCGCGATCTACATCGACTGGGGCTACCACTCGCCCAAGCAGGGGGTCTACGACTTCTCGGGCATCCGCGACATGGATCGCGTGCTGACCATGGCCAAGGAAGAAGGCCTCTACGTCATCACCCGCGCCGGGCCGTACGTGAACGCCGAGCTGACGCGCGGCGGCTTCCCGGGCCACCTGGTCAACCAGCAGGCCCGCGCCCGCACCGACGCGCCGGAATACATCCAGGCCGCCGACGAGTGGCTGAGCCAGATCAACAAGGTCATCGCCCGCCACCAGCTGACCACCGGCCAGGGCACGGTCATCGCCCACCAGATCGAGAACGAGCTCGACGTCGTCGGCGCCCCGCAGCAGCGCTACATGCAGTGGCTGGCCGACAAGGCCCGCGCGGATGGCATCACCGTCCCGCTGTTCCACAACGACAAGGGCCGCAACGGCTACTGGGTGCCCAAGGGCTCCAACGTGCCCGGCGCGGTCGAAGGCCCGACCGACCTCTACGCCTTCGACGGCTATCCGGGCGGATCGTGCAAGGTCGACTCGACCCCCTCCTCGCCCGGCGTGGCGCCCGACTGGGGCCTCTACGGCGCCGGCGGGGCCAAGGGCGGCGCTTCGGCCAGCCCCAACACGCCCGGCTTCGCGGCCGAGTTCGGCGGCGGCTGGTTCGACTACTGGGGCAGCAACGGCGACTACGACTGCACCGCCATCCATCGCGGCGTCGGCTACCAGCGGGTGTTCTACGGAACCAACATCGCCAACGGCCTGACGATCCAGAGCTTCTACATGACCTATGGCGGCACCTCGTGGGGCTGGTCGCCGGCCCCGGTGGTGTTCAGCTCCTACGACTACGGCTCGGCCATCGACGAGGCCCGCGGCCTGCGCGACAAGGCCCGCGTCATGAAGCAGATGGGCCAGTTCCTGAACGCCGTTCCGGACCTGACCCGCATGGACAAGGGCGAGGCCGTCGTTCCCTCGAACGACAAGGTCCGCGTCTATCACAACGTCAACGCCGAGACCGGCAGCCACCTCTATGTGGTGATCCACAACCCCAGCAGCGCCACCGGCGACGAGGCCTTCACCTTCAAGGTCAAGACCCGCGACGGCGAGTACGTGGTCCCCTCGCGGATCAAGGGCCAGGACAGCAAGATGCTGATGGCCAGCTACGACCTGGGCGGCCAGCGTCTCGTCTATTCGACGTCCGAGATCCAAACCCACCTGCCCTGGAACGGCGGGGACCTGGCCTTGATGTACGGCCGCGCCGGCGAGGCCGGCGAAACCGTCCTGCGCTACGCCGAGGCCCCCAAGGTCGAGGTGCTGGAAGGCCAGGTCTCGTCGAGCTTCGACGCCGCCAAGGGCGACCTGAAGCTCTCCTACACTCACACGGGCCTGGCCCGCGTGCGCATCACCGGCGGCGGCCGTCCGCCGCTCGTGCTGCTGCTGGCCGACGAGGCCACGGGTCAGACCTTCTGGCGCCAGGACACCGCCGCCGGCCCCACCCTGCAACGCGGCCCCGGCCTCGTCCGCTCGGCCAGCGTCAAGGGCGCGGTCCTGTCGCTGACCGGCGACACCGAAACCGAAAGCCCGCTCGAAGTCTTCGCCCCCAAGGGCGTCAAGACCGTCCGCTGGAACGGCGCCGCCGTCGCCGCCAAGGCCACGACGTCGGGCTCGCTGCTGGCGTCCAAGTCGCTGGCCGGCCCGACCGCCGTCACCGTGCCCGACCTCGCCAAGCTCGACTGGAAGACCGCCGCCGGCTCGCCGGAGTCGGATCCGGCGTTCGACGACAGCGCCTGGGCCAAGGCCGAAGGCAAGCGCGGCGGCTCCACCGTGCGTCCGCCGACGGGCCAGCCGGCGCTCGACATGAGCACCCACGGCTTCCACCACGGCGACGTCTGGTATCGCGGCCGCTACAAGGGCCGCGCCGACATCGACACCCTGACCCTGCACTACGGCGCCGGCGGCGCCGGCATGCTGCAGGTCTGGCTGGACGGCAAGTTCCTGGGCCAGCACGAGCTGGACGGCGGCCTGCCCCGCCCGATCACCACGGGCGTGGCGACCTTCAAGCTGCCGGAAGACCTGCGCGGCGACGGCGAGCATGTGCTGTCGGTGATGGTCCGCAACAACGGCCATAACTGGGACCTGGACGCCGACGACTTCCACAAGGAAGCCCGCGGCCTGGTCTCGGCCTCGCTGTCGAGCCCGACGAGCTACAGCTTCGCCGTGCCGATCAGCTGGAAGATCCAGGGCAACAAGGGCGGCGAGGACATCGCCGATCCGGTGCGCGGCCCGATGAACGAAGGCGGCCAGTACGGCGAACGCAACGGCTGGCACCTGCCGGGCTTCCCCGACCAGGGCTGGACCAAGGCCGACATGGGCGCCACTCAGCCCTATGCCGGCACCACCTGGTACCGCACCAACTTCGACCTGGCCCTGCCCAAGGACCAGGACGTGACGCTGGGCCTGACGATCGGCGATCCGAAGACCCCGCGCTCGCCCGGCCGCTACCGCGTGCTGATCTTCGTCAACGGCTGGAACATGGGCCAGTTCATCGCCCACGTCGGCCCCCAGCGGACCTTCGTGCTGCCCAACGGCATCGTCGATCCGCACGGCAAGAACACCATCGCCCTGGCCGTGACCAGCGACGGCGCCCACGGCGACGCCCTGGAAGCGGTCAAACTGGAAGTGCTGCGCAACGTGGAAGGCGGCGTCCCCGTCGCCCGCGTCCCCGCGCCGAACTACAAGCAGTAGGCCCCCGCCTACCCCGAACTTACCTTTAGGAGACTACCGTGCCCAATCTCGCTCACGGCATCGAGGCCAAGGACGTCAAGGCCAAGATCGCCCTTCTGATCAGCAACCTCGTCGACATCACCGACGAGACGGGCGAGTTCCTGCTGCGCCTCGACGACGGCCGCGTCATCGACACCAAGGGCTGGAACGACTGGGAATGGACCCACGGCGTGGGCCTCTACGGCCTGTGGAAGCAGTACGAGATGTACGGCGACGAGCGCGCCTTCGACATCATGACCAAGTGGTTCGCCGACCGCTTCRAGGCCGGCACCCCGACCAAGAACATCAACACGGTCTCGCCGTTCCTGACCCTGGCCTACCTCTACGAGGCCACCGGCGACCACACCTACATCCCCTATCTCGAGACCTGGGCCGACTACGTCATGTACGAGGGTCCGCGCACCGAGGAAGGCGGCTTCCAGCATATCGTGTTCAACAGCGAGAACCCGCAGCAGCTGTGGGACGACACGCTGATGATGAGCGTGCTGCCGCTGGCCAAGATCGGCCTGCTGCTCGACCGCCCCGACTTCGTCGAGGAGGCCAAGCGCCAGTTCATGGTCCACATCAAGTACCTGGCCGACCGCAAGACCGGCCTGTGGTTCCACGGCTGGACCTTCGAGGGCCGTCACAACTTCGCCGACGCCCTGTGGGCCCGCGGGAACTGCTGGGTGACGATCGCCATCCCGGAATTCATCGAGCTGCTCGACCTGAAGCCGGGCGACGGCCTGCGCGCCTTCCTGATCGACGCGCTGGAAGCCCAGATCAAGGCCCTGACCGAGTACCAGGACCAAGAGACGGGCCTGTGGCACACGATCATCAACGACAAGACCTCGTACCTTGAAGCCTCGGCCACCGCCGGCTTCGCCTACGGCGTCCTCAAGGCCGTCCGCAAGCGCTACATCGGCAAGGAATACGAAGCCGTCGCCATCCGCGCCATCAAGGGCGTGCTGGCCAACATCGACGACGCCGGCGAACTGCAGCAGGTCTCGTTCGGCACCCCGGTGTTCGACACGATCCAGGGCTACAAGGACATCCCGCTGACCTCAATGCCGTACGGCCAGTCGCTGGCCATGCTGGCGCTGGGCGAGTTCCAGCGCGCCTTCATCTAGGGCTGAATACTTCTGAGCCGTTCCCAACCACCGTGTGTCCCCGCGAAGGCGGGGACCCAAGCCGAGCCAACCGGGCAAGCCCTGGAAACGCAGCTTGGATCCCCGCCTTCGCGGGGATGATCGGAAAAGGGAACGGTTCAACGCCTAAGGCCCGTCAGAGGCCTTTTCGAATACCTTGGGAATGAGACGCACATGGCCACGCCAGACGCCCGCAAACCGTCCTGGATCAACTATTGGGGCTGGGGCTCCGGCGACATGCTGGGGGCCGGCGCGCAAGCCGTGATCACCGGCTGGCTGGCCTACTTCTTCATCACCTTCTGCGGGCTCACGCCGATCGAAACCGGCATGATCCTGGGCCTGCCGCGCCTGCTCGAGGCGATCACCTGCCCGCTGATCGGCTACATCTCCGACAACCTGCGCCACACCTGGATCGGCCGTAAGGTCGGGCGGCGGAAGATCTTCCTGCTGCTGACCATCCCGCTGCTGCCCAGCTTCGCCCTGATCTTCGTGTCGGGCCAGACCTTCACCTACTACCTGGTGACGTTCATCTTCTTCGAGTTCGTCTACACGATGTTCCTGATCCCGTGGGAAACCCTCGCGGCGGAAATGACGAAGGATTACAAGGAGAAGGCCAAGTTCGCGGGCGCGCGCATGCTGATCGCCCAAAGCTCGGCGATCCTGGCCTCGTACTTGCCCACGCTGATCATCAACAACTTCGGCGGCAAGGACAGCTCCAACACCTTCCTGATCATGGCGGCCATCTTCGGCGGCCTGTTCAGCCTGGTCGTGGTGCTGGTGGTGCTGTTCACCTGGGAGCGCCCCTACACCGAAGACGAAAAGCTGATCCAGCCCGAGGCCATGGACTGGGGCAAGGCGGCGCTGATCCCGGTCAACATGTTCCGCGACCTGTTCTCGACCCTGAAGCTGAAGGCCTTCCGCCAGCACCTGTCGCTCTATCTGGGCGGCTACATCAGCCAGGACATCTTCAACACCGCCTTCCCGCTGTTCGTGGCCACGGTGATGGTCGGCTCGACCCTGGTGATCTCCCAGGCGATGACGATGATGTACTTCGCCCAGCTGATCTCGGTGATGATCGCCATCCGCGTGATCATCAAGACCGGTCCGACGGCCGCCTACCGCATGGCCATCACCTTCGTCGGCGCGGCCCTGCTGCTGTTCCTGGGCTTCTACCTCGTCAAGCCGGCCGGCTTCGCCGCGGGCGTCGAGGGCCTGCACGGCAACATCTTCAACGCCGCCGGTTCGGGCTTCAACCCCACGGTCCTGTTCTGGCTGTTCCTGCCGATCATCCTGGCGGGCCTGGGCCGCGGCACGCTGAACTTCGTGCCCTGGGGCGTCTACAACTACCTGCCCGACGTCGACGAGGCCGTCACCGGCCAGCGCCGCGAGGGCATCTTCGCCGGCGTCATGACCTTCGTGCGCAAGATCGCCCAGTCGGGCGCCATCCTGCTGACCACCACCCTCCTGGGCCTGGGCGGCTTCGTCTCGGGCGGCAAGGGCCAGGTGGTCCAGCAGACGCCCCAGGCCATTCACACCCTGGTGCTGATCATGGTCGGCGGCCCGATCCTGGTGATGGTCACCGGCATGATCATCTCGTGGAAGTTCCGCCTCAACGCCAAGACCCACGAGGTCCTGGTCCACGAGGTCGAACGCCTGCGCGCCGGCGCGACCGAAGCCGAGACCCCCGAGTCCAAGGCCATCGTCGAGGATCTCACCGGCTGGAAGTACGAACGCCTCTGGGGCCGCGGCGAAAAGGCCAGCCCCCCGGTCGGCAGCGACCAGATCCCCGACATCAACTGAGACTGATCCCTCTCCCCTTGCGGGAGAGGGCGGCCTCCCGAAAGGGAGGTCGGATGAGGGGTCTCCCAGAAGCCAAACGCCGCGACAGCCGATCGGCCGTCGCGGCGTTTTCGTTCGTGCAACCCCTCATCCGTCGACTACGTCGACACCTTCTCCCGCAAGGGAAGAAGGACGAGACCCAAGACCCTCCCCCTTCGGGGAGAGGGTCTGTCAGGCCGCCTCGGCCTGCCCCCACCGCGCCACCATCTCCAGCAGCCGCGAGGGATTGATCGGCTTGCCCAGGTGGTCGTCCATGCCGGCCGCCATGCAGGTGGCCACCTGCTCGGGCAGCACGTTGGCGGTCATGGCCACGATCGGGGTGCGCAGGCCGATCGGCTCCAGCGCCCGGATGCGGCGGGTGGCCGTCAGGCCGTCCATCACCGGCATCTGCACGTCCATGAGGACGAGGTCGTAGGCCTTGCCGGCCTTGAAGGCGTCGACCGCCGCCACCCCGTCCACGGCCGTCTCCACCTCGACGTCGAACGGCGCCAGCAGCGCGCCGATCAGTTCGCGGTTGGCCGCGTTGTCCTCGACCAGCAGCAGCCGCACGGGCCGGTCCAGCGCCGCCGGCTGCGGCGCGGGGGGCAGGTCGTTGGCCACCGTCTCGGTCACCGGCAGCTCGACCTCGAACCAGAAGGTCGAGCCCTGGCCGGCGACGCTGTCGACGCCGATCTGGCCGCCCATGGCCTCGATGATCCGCTTGCAGATCGCCAGGCCCAGGCCCGTGCCGCCGAACCGGCGCGAGACCCCGGCGTCGGCCTGGATGAAGCGCTCGAACACCGCCTCGTGCATGTCGTCGGGCAGGCCGATGCCGCTGTCGCGCACCGCCATCCGCAGGCGCTGGCCCAGGGCCGAGCTCTCCTGGTTCACGCTGATGACGATCTGCCCCTCGCTGGTGAACTTCACCGCGTTGGACAGGAAGTTCAGCAGCACCTGGTTCAGCCGCGCGGAGTCGCCCAGCAGCGGCTTGAGGCCCGGGCCGAACTCGATCAGCACCGGCAGGCCCTTGGCCTGGGCCTGGCTCTCGATCAGGGCCGCGGCCGAACGGGCGATCTCGCAGGGCTTGAACGGCTCGGCGTCCAGCTCCAGCCCGGCCTCCAGGCGCGAGAAATCCAGCACGTCGTTGATGACGCCCAGCAGGGTGTTGCTGGCCTCGTGGATCAGGCGCACCTGCCGCGCGTCGGTCTCGTCCAGGGCTGACGACTGCCGCAGCAGGCCTGAAAAGCCGATGATCGCCGTCAGCGGCGTACGCAGCTCGTGGGTCATGTTGGCCAGGAAGTCGGCCTTGGCCGCCGCGGCCGCCTGGGCCTGGTGCGCGGCCGTGGCCAGCTCCTGCGCCAGGCGCTTGCGCTCGGTGATGTCGCGGCTGGTGGCGATGAAGCCGCCGCCCTCCTCCTTGGGCACCAGCGAATAGGTGCTCTCGATCCAGATCGTCTGGCCGTCCTTGCGGCGGAACTGGTACTCCAGCGTGCTGCTGTCGCTGGGCGTCTGCAGCGTGCGGATGGCCGCCACGGCCTGGGCGCCGTCCTCCTCGCTGACCCCAAGCAGGTTGGGCGCGACCAGGAACTCGGCGGGGGTGTAGCCCGTCAGCCGCTCGATGGCGGGCGAGTTGTAGCGCCTGCGCCCATCGGGCCACCACATCGACAGGGCGTCGGTCAGGTTGTTGGCCAGGATCCGGTACAGCGACTCGTGCTCGCGCAGGCGCGACAGGGTCCGCTCGGCCTCGCGGCGGCGGCGCTCGGCCTCCTCGGCCGTCTGGCGCTGGATCTTCAGGCTCTGCGAGAGGTCAAGCTTGGCGGCCTTCAGGTTCAGCCGCTGGCTGTGCAGGACATAGAACAGCGGCCCGCCCACGATGACGACGATGACCATCGTCATCCACGGCGTGAACACCTCGGCGCGCTTCAGGATCAGGATGTTGACGCAGTAGTCCGTCGTCACCGCCATCAGCGCGGCCAGCACGACAGTCGCAACGGTTCTCAGGAACGTGGCTAGAAACATGGCCCCAGGGTCGACGTCACGCCGGATCGAAACGGCTCGATCCCGTTCCTTTTCGCTCATCTAGGAAGCGAAGGTGCTAAAATCGACGCGCATGGGTCATCAAATCTACCTGCGCGACGCTAAGCCGCACTGTAGGCCCCGCCCCGAGGGGCGGCGCCGGGCTACCGCCTGACGAAACGCTGGGCCGCCATGTCCTCGCCGTCGATCCGCACTGCCGCCCGGGCGTCAGCGCCGCCGCTCAGCGCCAGGCCCTCGATCACCAGCCCCCGCACGTGCCGCGCCCACAGGCCCCAGGCCGGGGGATCGCCGAACATCCGCGGCTCGGGATAGGCGTCCTCCAGCTGCGCCGGCTCGACGCCCGCCTCCCCCGCCCCGCCCAGGAAGCTGAGGGTCAGGTTCTCCAGCCGCACGTCCTCGATCGGATGCTCGGCCAGGCCCGCCAGGATCACCGGCAGGTCGGCCTTCGCCGTCTCGCCCGACAGGTTGCGCACGCTCACCCGGCGCAGCGCGCCCGGCCGCGTCCCCTCCGGGCCGCGCAGCCGCGCGCCCAGCCGCAGGAACAGCGGCGCGCTGGTCATCTCGACCAGCCGCACGTTGTCGATCTCGACGTCCTCGATGGTCCCGCCGTCGACGGTCTCTAGCGCCAGCCCGCGCGAGCGCTCCAGAACGCAGTCCGTGATGCGGATCCGCCGGAAGTCGCCGTTGCTCTCGGTGCCGATCTTGATGCGGCCGGTCACCCGATCCTGGTCGGGCGAGATCTGCTGCTCGCGCCCCAGCGTGCCGTCCAGCACCGTGCCCGGATCGAAGCCCGAGACGTGGCAGCGGGTGATCTCGACGTCCTGCGTGGGCAGCGCCGCGCCCAGCGCCATCGAGGCCTTCAGCACGATCGCGTCGTCGTTGGGGGTGTTGACCCGGCAGTCGCTGATGCGCACGCGCGAGCAGCCGTCGATGTCCAGGCCGTCGCGGTTGGTGTCGACCAACAGGTTCTCGATGACCAGGTCCTCGCAGCCGGTGGCCAGCACCGCGAAGTGCCCGCCGCGCACCAGCGTGAAGCCCGACAGCCGCACGTTCCGGCAGCGCTTGAGCCCGATCGCCTTGTTGCCCTGGCCGATCATCGCCGCCCGTTCGGGCACGAGCTCGGCCATGGCCTCGGCCGACAGGCCCACCATGCTCAGCGGAAACTCGCCCGCCTGCCGGCGCCAGCGCGAGCCCGGCCCCTCGCGGGTCAGGCCCTCGCCGTCGATGCGGCCGGGGCCTTCGATGGCCACGTCCTCCAGGTCTTCGCCCCAGAGCAGGCTGTTGCGCCAGTGGCTGTGCCCGAAGTCCTGGTAGAGGTCGTGCGGGTTCTCTTCCGGCGGATCGTAGGCGCCGCCGTGCCGGGCCGGATCGGCGGCGACCAGCACGCAGCCCTCCTCCAGCTTCAGCCGCACGCCGCCGGCCAGCCGAATCGAAAAGCAGAGATAGCGCCCCGCCGGCAGCCGCACGGTCCCGCCGCCGGCCGCGCGGGCGGCCTGGACGGCGGCGTTGATCGCGTCGGTGTCCAGCGTCTCGCCGTCGCCCATGGCCCCGAAGGACCGGACGTCGAAGACCTGGCTCACGCGTAGAGGCCGTGGCGGCGCAGGAACGGCGGCAGCAGCTGCGGCCAGCCCATGTCCATGCCCTGCGGACCGGTCACGCCGAAGCCGTGGCCGCCCTTCTCGAACATGTGCAGCTCGCTGGGCACGCCGGCCGCGCGCAGCGCCGAGTACAGCAGCAGGGAATTGTCGGCCGGCACCACCTTGTCGTCGGCGGCGGTGGCGATGAAGGTCGGCGGGGTGTCGGCCGGCACGTCCAGCTCCAGCGACGCGGCCTTGCGGCGCGCTTCGGAGGCGTCGCCGGCCAGCAGTTCCCGCATCGAGGCGCCGTGCGCGAACGGCGCCTGCATGGTCACCACCGGATAGAACAGCCCCGCCACCGACGGCCGGGTCGACAGCTTGTCGAGGGCGTCGATCGGCGCGTAGGTGTCGCGCTTGAACTGGGTGGCCAGCCGCCCGGCCAGGTGTCCGCCGGCCGAGAAGCCCATCACCCCGACGCGCGCCGGATCAAGGCCCAGCTCGCCCGCGCGCGAGCGGATGATGCGGATCGCCCGCTGGGCGTCCTGCAAGGCCACGTCCGGTCCCGCCGCCCAGCCGTCGGCCGGTAGGCGATAGGTCATGACGAAGGCGGTCACGCCCTGGTCGGCGATCCACCTGTCGATCGCCCCGCCGGCCTTGCTGACCGCCACGCGCTTGTAGCCGCCGCCAGGGATCATCAGGATCGCCGCGCCGTTGGGCTTTTCCGGCCGGCGCATCATCAGCACCGGGTCGGTGATGTTGAGGAAGGCCGTGTCGTTGGGATCGCCGCCCGGCGTGCGCAGGATCACCTGCTCCTTGACCGTCACCTTCTCGCCGCCCGGAGCCTTGCCCGGCCAGATCGGCTGGATCTCCAGCGTCGGCCTGGCGCCTTGCGGGGCCTGGGCCAGGGCGGGGCTGGCGGCGGTCGCGCCGGCCAGGGCCAGCAGGGAGCGACGGTCGATCATCGGATACCTCTTACCTCGCAAGGAGGATCAATTGCCGCGCAGGGCCGCGTTGCTGCGGGCCGCGCTGGGAGCCATGACGAAGCTGTCGGGAGGCGTCGGCTTGGCCGGATCGAACGCGCCGGCGTCGGCCGAAAGATGGCGCGCCAGTTCGGGAACGCCGGCCCTGATCCCCTCGACGATGCAGCGGGCCAGCTCATAGGCGCCGTAGTTGTCGTGGTGGGTGATGTCCTTGCCGCCGTCGGCGAAGGCCTTGGGCGACTGCGCCGGGCCCAGGGCCTCGTAGAACACGCGGCTCATCGCGGCCAGGTCGATGACCGGCACGCCCAGTTCCTGGCCCACCGCCAGCACCGCGGCCGGATAGTCGCCGTGGGTGTTGATGATCCTGCCCTCGCCGTCGAAGCGCCGGCGGTGCATCGAGGTCACCAGCACGGGCGTGGCCTTCCTGCGCCGGAACTCGCCGACATAGGCCCGCAGATAGTCGCGATAGGTGCTGTCGGCGGCCACATAGGTCTGGGGCCAGTTTTCCTTCTGGTCGTTGTGGCCGAACTGGATCAGCGCGAAGTCGCCGGCCCGCGTCTGGCTCAGCACCTTGTCCAGCCGGTGCTCCATCAGGAACGACTTCATGGTCTCGCCGGACTCGGCGTGGCTGGCCACCGACACGGTCGGCGCGAAGAACCTGGGCAGCATCTGCCCCCAGCCGGCGGCCGGCTCGAACGGCTGGTCGGTGACCGTGGAATCGCCCAGCAGGAAGACGCGCGGCACGCTGGCGGGCTCGACGATCATGCGGGCCACCTTCGGAGCCGGCCCGCAGAACTCCACCGTCAGCCTGTCGTCCCAGTTGGGCGTGCCCTTCTCGCGCGGATTGAGGATCACGCCGGTCCCGCCCGGGGCGTTCTTCGGCGGCGGCGGCAGCGAGGCGTCGCGGACATTGACCACGAACGTCACCTCGCGGCGCTCCTTGGCCTTGGTGCGGATCTGCTCGGCCATCAGCCGACGGGATTCGGCCTTCACGGTCAGGTCCGCGCCGCCCTCGACCTCTAGCGTCACGCGCCAGTCGCCTTCCGGCGCGGCGACCGAGAACGACCGCCCCTCGCCCGGCTCGAAGCCGTAGCCCAGGGCGGCGTCGTACAGCCGGTCGGCGGCGACGGGCGTGAAGCCCTCGCGCGGCCTGGCGGTGAAATCGAACCTGCGGGTCGTCACTTGTCGCGCCTGTGCTCCAACGGCCGTCAGCAGCGAGGCCGACACCATCCCGACCAGGACCTCGCGCCGTCGCGCGCCCTTGACGTCCATGATCGCACCTCCCGAACCGCCACGCGTCGATCCCGGAAGGTCGACGTCCTTGGCCGGACCATCCCGAAGAACAGGAGGCAGCGCAAGCAATTTCACATGTCAGAAAGCAATCCCGAATTGTGGGATTACAGGATCCGCGACGTCCGGCGTCGAAACCTCAGTTCGCCTTCGCGCTCCAGCCCTGCAGCACTTCGTCCTGCGGGAACAGCTGCAGCCCGTTGCGAAGCCCGACCGAGGTCCAGAACGGCGACTTGCGGATGACCAGGCCCCGGTACGCGATCGAGCGATAATAGATCGGCACCTTGCGGCGAAGCGGCTTGAGCAGCCGGCGCAGCGCCCGCAGGTCGCCGTCCAGCGCGGCCCGGAACATCACCTTGGCCGTCTCGCTGCTGGCGACCATGCGAATCGTGTCGTGGTCCATGAAGGGCGCGTGCACCTCTTCGATCCGGCCGACCTTGCGGATCAGCTCCACGTGCTCGCGATCCAGCGGCTGATAGGGGTCGTAGACGATGATCGAGCGCCCCGGCAGGCTTCGCACGGCCTCGCCGCCGTTCAGGTCCTGGCGGAAGAACTCCTGGTAGCGCTTGTCGTGCGGGACCAGCGCCGGATCCAGCGAGAACTGCGGCGAGAACGCCAGGGTGGTGGTGGCGCCCAGCGTCTTGCCGTGCGCCAGCGCGGCGTACGCGCCCATGCTGTTGCCGTAGGCCAGCACCTCCCGATAGTCCGACAGCACGCCGCGAACGCGCCTGGCGATCTCCTCGATGTCCTTGGCGGGGAACCAGTTGGGCCGCTTGGCGACCACGCCGACGCAGCCGATGTCCAGCTTGCGCACGACCGGCGAGGCCCAGAAGTCTTCTTCGTCGGGCCGAAATCCGAGACTATTGAAGGTAATGAGGGCGTAGGGCGCACTTCCCAACCGGAAGTACGCCTTCAGATTCTCGGTTTCGATCCAAGGCTGCATCATTGGTTGCAGATTACCATCGAAGCCCGACCTCGAAACCGGATATTTTGCAATGTATCCGATGTGAAACCTAAACGAAGACTCTCCGGGACGGCGGCGCCGCACGGCCCGCGACGCCCGGCGGCGGATTCGGCGATTCGATCCCCGACCGTCCCCGAACCGGGCTTCGGACCAGGCGCGCGCCGTTCCCGATGATGCGTCGCCTCGGCGGACGCCCCGTCGGGGCGATCCGCTAAGTCGTTATTCTTCAAAGGAAAGTTGGTAGGCCGGCTGGGACTCGAACCCAGGACCATTCGATTAAAAGTCGAATGCTCTACCACTGAGCTACCGGCCCGCTGTCGACACGGAGGTAGGCCGTGGAAGCGGCGCGGAACATAGTCGGGCCACGTCTGCGTCGCAAGCTCGCTTTCATGTTTCACGGCGGATGACGACACGGCTCGTCGCGCGTTAGGGTCAAGTCATGCGAAGCCTGCTTCTCCTCGCCGTCGCGCTCCCCCTGCTGGCCGCCTGCGCGAGCACGCGCCAGCCCGAGCCCGAGGTTTCCAAGGCTCCGGCCGAGGTCGACTCTCCAGACAAGATCCAGACCACCTCGGAGGCCAACAAGGACGGCCTGTCGGGCGCGGTCACCGCGCCGCTGCGCGACGTCAACCTGATGCGCACCAAGATCCCGCCCGTGCTGCTGGAGGCCATGCAGGATCCCTACGCCCGCCCCCAGCCCTCCAGCTGCGGCCAGCTGACCGCCCTGGTGAAGCCGCTCGACGCGGCGCTGGGGATCGATCTCGACCAGGTGCCGCCGGGCGAGGACGAAGACCTGATGGACCGCGGCCGCAAGGCGGCCGGCGACGCCGCCCTCGGGGCCATGGCCAGCGCGGCCCAGGACCTGATCCCCATGCGCGGCTGGGTCCGCAAGCTGTCGGGCGCCGAGAAGCACGACCGCCTCGTGCAGTCGGCCATGGCCGCCGGCGCCGTGCGCCGCGCCTATCTGAAGGGCCTGGGCGAGGCGCGCGGCTGCATGCCCCCGGCCACGCCCCAGCACCGCGGCGAGCCCCAGCCCGAACCGGCCAAGAAGCGTCGCTTCCCGTTCATGGGCGGCAAGGACGAGCCGCCGCCTCCCCCGCCCAAGCCCAAGCCCTCGGTCGTCGGCCCCACCGTCGAGCCGATCCCCGACGTCCACGCCCCGCCGGCCGCCGCCGCGCCCGCGCCTGCGCCCGAAGCCGCCAAGGGCAAGCGCAAGCCCGCCTACCCCATCACCCCCGTCCCCGCCGCCCCGCAACCGACCCAGCCCACGACGCCGCAAGGCCCGACCAGCTAAGCCCCCATAAGCCCCCATAAGCCCCTCTCCCGGAGGGGAGAGGGAGGGTGAGGGGTTACGGTGTCAGCTGGCGTGCCGGCACGCCGTCGACCGTCCCTAACCCCTMATCCGACCTGCTTCGCAGGCTACCTTCTCCCTCCAGGGAGAAGGAACAGGAGCCGGACGGGGATAGAGCAGCGTGGATCCCCGGCGTTCGCCGAAAAGAACCCAACCAATCCAGCCACTTGCAACTTTCTCAGCCAATTCAATCAGACGCGCTGAAACCCGGGTCATAATCAAAGCCGTCCCCGCCATGGGGAGGGCTCTTGGTACCGGCCCAAGCGTGGCGAGGACCGCATCGAGCGGGGCCGCAAGAAGGTCTCGGGAAGGCGGGACA